>JBGCDF010000001.1:0-33191 GCA_045105095.1 Crocinitomicaceae bacterium
TTGGGGACATGAGTCCGATCAATTCGGAGGAGTATGTTATCCAGCAAGTGCTCAAAATCCTTGGGTAACTGGACAAGCGGTTACTGTTCCTGCAAACGAAGGTGGGACAATTGCGGTTCACATCAAACCTGACGGAGATAACGGATGCCCTGTATACAGATACTCTGTTATGGATGGTTCAAATGAATTGGCGTACTTAGACATTGCAGTTTGTAAGTCTGCATCTGTTGATGAAATTACTCCATTATCTGTTTCAGTAGCTCCAAACCCAGCAAGAACCTATATAAAAGTAAATACAAATGGTGTTGAGGGTGCAACTGTTAAAATGGTTGATGTTCTTGGAAACATTGTTTTGAAAGAAACTGTAATGGGTTCTTCAAAAACTATCAATACTTCAAACTTCCGAAACGGAATTTACTTTGTAGTTGTTGAGTCCGAAGGGTCTAAGCCTGTAAATCGTAAAGTTATCATTAGAAAATAATCTAATGTTCAAATATTGAAGGCGAATCATTTAGTGATTCGCCTTTTTTTGTGCTTTATTAATCCGTCGTTTTTCATAGAGTCCCTTGGCTCCTGCCTTCTGAAGCTATCACCAAAAGAACTGTATTTAAAGGTCTTTGAGGAATCATTTACTTTCTTTTCCGATTGTCCCAATACTTTAGGACCTTCAATTAGAGTAAACTTTGTTGTATATTGAGCAAAACAAAACTAGACTCTATGAAAAGATTTATACTATTGGCACTTATTGGTATGGTCACGAGTTTCTCATTTGGACAGTTGAACATCACTGTAGAAGGAACCACGCAGATAAGTGGAGTGCCTTTTGAATATACATCCGCAGGTGCGAAGCAAGATGTAAATGCACAGATTACGAACTCTACTGGTGCGAATATCAATTTAGCAATTGAACGTGTTATGATCAATCCTGTATCGAGCTGGGTAGATAATCTCTGTTGGGGAAGTTCTACGGATGGTGGTTTGACCGGTCAATGTTACGATAGTATACAGACATCGAATCCATATGTTACTCCTGATGCGTTTACAATTGCCCCCGGGGATCATGGAATTTTTAAGGCAACGATCGTTCCGATTGATCCTGATTACGGATGCGGTACTTACCGCTACTACTTTCTACAGAATGGATCAGTTCTGCTAGACTCTATTGATATCATCGTATGTAAAACTGCCTCTGTTGAAGAAGTTGAACCATCCTTAGCGATATCCATTTCTCCAAATCCAGCGAACGATTACTTCAAAGTGAAAACGGACAATGCCGAAGGGGCAACGTTAAGAGTTGTTGATGTTCTCGGAAATGTTGTTCTGAAAGAAACGGCAATTGGTCCCTCTAAGACGATCAATACTTCAAACTTCCGAAATGGTATTTACTTCGTAATAGTTGAAGCAGAGAATGCGAAACCTATAAGTCGTAAGGTGATCATTAGGAAATAAATAAGCAACATAAATTACTTAGGGTGAGTTGAATCAACTCACCTTTTTTGTTGTCTTTGCTTTACATGTTCATCTATTTTCTTGTTTTCTTAAGAGTCAGACCTAGTCAAAAACTACTGAATTTTCAGGGTTCTTGGACAAGATCAACTACGTTTCCTATTATTTTCATTTTTTCTAACATGCACAAGACAACCATCTTTTGTCGTATATTGACAGTAATCTAATAATTAGGGACCTATGAAAAGAACAATACTTCTGACATTCGCCGTGATGATTGCTGCCGCCTCATTTGGACAAATTAGCATAACTGTTAATGGAAATCCGCATGTAAGTGGCACTCCTTACATAGTGACTACCGCTGGAGCTGGAGAAAGCCTGAATGCTACTATAATGAGTAATTCGCCTGTTAACTTGACGGTTCAGCGCATAATAACGAATCCAATGCCTACTTGGGAGGATGACTTATGTTGGGGAATAACAGGGGGCTTAGGTCAGTGTTATTTTGGTATTGAAGATACGAACCCATTCGTAAGTCCAGATGCCTACTTGATTGATCAGCAGAACAATGGAGATTTCATCGCGAAAATAACAGCTAACGACCCAGACTATGGTTGCAGTGATTACAAGTACTATTTCCTTCAAAATGGATCAGTACTACTCGATTCTATTGAAATTAGTGTGTGTAAAACGGCATCCGTTGAGGACGTTGAACCTGCACTTGCTGTCTCTGTTTCACCAAACCCAGCAACTTCATACTTCAAAGTAACAGTAAACAACGCCGCTGATGCGTCAGTACAAGTCGTAGATGTTCTTGGAAACGTTGTTTTAAAAGAAACAGTGATGGGTAATTCAAAAACAATCAATACTTCAAACTTCAGAAACGGAATTTACTTTGTGAAAGTAACTGCGAATAAGCAGCGACCCGTTATCAGAAAAATCATAGTTAAGCATTAATTCTATCCAGAAATAATTTATAAAGCGAAGCGTAAAGCTTCGCTTTTTTTGTGTGCACGATTTTGTATCTTTGGTCATCATGAGCAACCATAACTTTCCGACAATTTATATTCAAGCCATTCAGGCCGCAATTAATGCGTCAGGTGTGATCTCAGAGATTTATCAAGAACCCATTACGCCAACGCTTAAAGAGGATGGTTCTCCCGTAACAAAAGCCGATCTGGCCTCTTCAAAAGTGATTGCCGAAACCTTACTGAAAACGGGTATTCCGATTACCGGAGAGGAACGCGAAAAAAGAGGTTTTGAGATACGATCCAAATGGGCAGAAAACTGGTGTGTAGATCCTCTCGATGGGACGCGCATGTTCCTGAAAAGAAATGGGGAATTCTCCGTGAACATTGCACACATCATTGATCACCAACCTGCATTCGGAATCATTGCGAGTCCTGAAAATAAAGAAGTCATTGTTGGTGGACCTGAACATGGTTGCTTTTTAATTCAGTTTGACGATCTCGAATTCCCAAACAAGTGGGAATCTATTGCTCCACCATCCAGCCCGAACGACCCACTTAGAATTATTTGCTCTCACAGCTATCAGCCGTACCATGGAGGAACCGACTTTGAAAAGTACACAGAAAATCGTCCGCACGAATACGTTAGAAGGGGAAGTGCAATTAAATTCTTCAATCTTGCGTTAGGTAGCGCTGATATTTATCCACGTTTTGCACCTACAATGGAATGGGATATTGCCGCTGGGCATGCAATCTTGAACGCATTGGGAGGATCTATCGTAAATGCACACACAAACGAACCACTCACTTATAATAAGGAAAGTCTTTACAATCCACACTTTATCGCGAAAACGAAAGTTATTTAAGTATGAGAATGAGTTTACTCATATTACTACTTGTCGTTAGTGCGTCACTTTCTTTCGGGCAACAGAACCTTCTTCCGCTTCATTCTTTTTATAAAGATCAGTTGTTCGCGAATAAACTATCGAAGCCTTACAATGAAGGGTCTTTCTTGCCTGCTAATGAAGGCGATTACAACCTCATTCCCGCAATACTAGATTCAACTCCACGCTATTACACCGTCACGGATATTCTTTTCAGAAAGCACCTAATTGAAATCACCAGTAAAGACTGTTACATAACAATAAGCCCTGCAGCTAACCTTTCAACAGGAAGAGACTTCACGGACACAACTGGTCGCAGTCTTATGCAAAATACTCGCGGTGTTTTTGTAGAAGGTGACTTTTTCAAAAAGTTTTCTTTTGCCACTTCATTTTATGAGAATCAAGCGAGGTTTACTGCATACGAAAACAACTTTTACAAAAGTGTCGGAGAGCGATATCAAAACACGGCAGGTGAATACTTCTCTCAAAATGCTGTTATTCCAGGCGCAGGTCGAACTAAAGAATTCAAAGTTGACGGGTTCGATTATGCTTTTGCGGTCGGCTACTTTTCCTATTTGCCAATTAAGCAATTACGCATTACGACAGGAAATAATCCACAGTTCATTGGAGATGGGTATCGATCATTACTGCTCTCGGACAATTCGTATTCTTCGCCTTATTTTAGAGTGGATTGGAAAATCAACCCAACATTCAGCTTTACCTACTATCGTTCACGATTAATCAACTTACTCAGAAGAAGTGTTAGTAGTTCGGCCGAAGTTTATTACGAAACAAAAGGTCATTCTGTGAACTATTTCACCTACAAACCGACGGACAAAATAAGTGTTAGTTTGTTCGAAGGATCCATTTGGAATCGAGGCGATTCATTAAGCAGTAAAACCTCTCATCCTCTCTACTACAATCCTGTTCCTTTCGTTTCGAGTCTCATTTTGAATGGAGAAAATGAGGTCGTTTCATTATTGGGAATCAATGCAAATTATCAGGTTTCTGATAATCACAGGATCTACGCTCAAATGGCAATGAATGATTGGAATACGGATAAATTTGGATATCAAATTGGGTATCGCGGATACAATTTCTTCGGTTTGACTGATTTCATGCTTCAAGTTGAATATAACGATGTACCTTCAGGAATGTATGAGGCATCGAATCCAAGGCTGAACTATTCACACTTCAATTTGCCACTTGCTCATTCCAAAGGAAGCGGATTCCGAGAAATCATTCTTCGTGCTAACTACGAATACAAACACTGGTTCATCGACCTGAGAACGGTCATGTACAATTTGAAAGACTATGCACAAGATGCTCATTTGGCCCTCTATGGATCGAGCCCTGAAATCAATGCAAATGTATTCTACCAATCGCTTGAATTGGGATACCGATTCAACCGAAAAATGAACTTGTCAATCTTCGGGCGATACCGATTGAGAACTACCACTGAAGCAGGTGTTCCAATGGCGAACACGATACAACTTGGAATGCGCACGGCACTCACAAACCATTACGACGATTTCTGATGAAGCATTTAATGTACATAGCGCTTCTTTTATCAGGATTCAGTTTTGGGCAAGCTGAAATCGGTCGGCTGTATGAAGAGTTACCTTCAGATTCATCGGTCCTTCGCACGGCTCAAACACATACGAGTCTGAAGCCAGCCATTCGTCAAACTAATTTTCATAAGAAATATATACGTTTTTCCGCTTTAGGAGACTTGAACTACATTCAGCGTGAAGAGTTAGGATATAAACTAGGATTAGGTGGAGAAGTCAGTGCAGTTCTGAATGATAAATGGTATTTCCAAGCTGCAGTAGTTCAAGGGGTGAGTAATTTGGATTCTATTTTTGAACCGAAGTCCCACGTCACAATCGCGCAAAATAACTTCGATTTATACACGGATATCAGAAGCAGAGTTTCGTATACTCCCAATCACATTTTCAATTTTCAGGTAGGATTGGACCATAATTTCATCGGAGAAGGAAGTCGATCGTTGTTCTTGAGTGATTACGGAAAGCCTTATCCTTTTGGATTAATTCGTGCGAAATTTTGGCGATTCGAATACAGTGTACTCTATCAATTCATGAAGGAGCGGGATCAAAGTCAATGGCAAGGGAAGTTTGCTTCGAGTCATCACATTTCATTCAATCCTGCCAAGTGGTTAAACATTGGAATATTTGAATCAGTGATCTTTCAGCCCAAAGACACACTCCTTCAGCGAGGCTTCGATGTTGAATATTTGAATCCTGTGGTATTTTATCGGCCTCAGGAGTACTCACTCGGATCGTCTGATAATGTCCTTCTTGGAATGGAAATATCAGGTCACATCAACGACAGGCACACCATTTATTCTCAATTCATTCTCGATGAATTTTACCTAGCCGAGCTTCAGGCGAAAACAGGTTGGTGGGCTAATAAATTCGGCGGTCAATTAGGTGTCAAAGGGCGATTTGATATTGGAAAACACCGTTTCTTCTATCGCGGAGAGTACAATTTCGTTCGTCCATATACATTTGCGCATATTTCTGAAGAACTCAATCATGGAAATCAAGGGTACAGCCTTGCTCATCCGTATGGATCAAATTTCATGGAAGTTCTTGGTGAAATGAAGTGGAATTTTAAGAAATGGAACGCGAAACTGTTTGTGAATTATTCGGTCAAAGGTGAAGACCAGGATGGATTCAGTTATGGCGGTGATATTTATCAATCATATGTGAATCGACCATTTGAAGAAGGGCATTATACTGGGCAAGGCGCTCAAGTCAATCGTTTCAATGCGATGTTATCTGGATCATATCAAATAATGGAACAAGGGAATCTGCACGTTTTCATGGAAAACCACTTCCGTTTTGCTACGAATCAATCTTCGATGAATTACATGTTAGTAGTTGGAATTCGAAGTCAACTCTGGAACGATTATCGCAACTATTAAATCAATTAGGCACTTCTGTAATCACCCATTCCGAACCATTGAACCGCAAAGAAACCTCATCTATTCCGCCATCTGTGTCTCCATTCACCTCGATATCAAAGTAAACAGCAATCCACCATCCAGATTCTGAGTGACGCTTCTTTTTGACCAGATGAAAATTGACAAACTTCCATTTTTCGTACTTGTCCAAACTATATTTCAAACGACTTGACCATTGACTTTCAGATTGAAGAACGTTCTTCCATTTTTCGTCACCTCGGATTTTAGAAGCGTAGAAATATTTCACCATTGATTCTGGATCATCAGTACTAAAATCCATAAAATCTGAGGCATTAGCCTCGTTAATTATAACTCGATCTTCATAAAAATTCCAGTCGTATTCAGTGTTTTGATTCTCTTCAGCAATTTCAATGTTTCCGCAGTATTTGTTGATGATATTGTCTAATCCGCGTTCTCCCATTTTGCGGGCTTTAGATAGATCATTACACGCTTTGTCATCCAGCTCCAGATAAAAATAGGACAGTCCCCGTAATCGATAGCTTTTTGAATCCTCTGGATCTGCTGCAATGGCCAAATCAAACTCCGATATTGCACTCAGGTGGTTCGACATTTGTTTATACGCTCTTCCCATCGAAAAGTGAATATCACTGAATGACGGGTCAATCGTAAGTACCTTGTTGAACTCTACTAAAGCGTCCTTTGGGCGCTCCAATGCTAAATAAATTTTCCCACGCATATCGATGGTCAAATGATCATTCGGATCTTGCTCAAGAGATTCGTTGATGTCTTTCAACGCTCCTTCGTAATCTCCTTGCCCACTCCTCGCCTTCGAACGATAATAATGAGCCTTGGCAAGTTTTTCCTTTGCTTCTATGGCAATTGTAAAGTTGGCTTCCGCCTCTTCAAACTCTCCGATAATGAGGCCAAAAACACCATCACTAAACGCCTCTTCGGCAGGGCTCTTTTCTTGAGAAAAAGTAGTAATGGAAAACAGTGTGATAAATACTAGAGATACTAATACTTGCATGTCGTAAATGGATTGATTCCCAAATTAAGAAGATTTCTTTGGTCTGGAGAATCGAAAATCAAGATCTTGTGAAAAATGCAACTTTCAAATAATATTCTATTCACGATAGCGCAAATTAGCATGAGCTAAAATAATAAGGCAAGGATGAATGCCATGAACCATATCAATGGAGGCGATAATTACAGCTAAAAAGGCACTCCTGAACATTCCTTCAATCAAGTTGAATTCCCGCATCAAGAGTGCCATCATGTTATAGGTGTTGTGATAGGTTAGGCAGAACTGATTATTAGAGGCCTATAACATGTTTCACTTCAACTTCAGTAATTTTTCGCGTTTCTCCAGCTTTGTTAGTGTAGGTTCGGTTGACTAATCGTCCGTGAATCGCAAGCTGCTTCCCCTTGGCGCCGTAATTCTCTATGAATCCAGCCATATTGCCCCAGGCAAATACTCGGTGCCAATCTGGTTTACTGCTTTCGTCTCCTTTTCGATCGGTAGCAAGCTGAAATCTAGCGACTTTACCTCCGTTTTCGAAGTTTGTTATTGTTGCTGCGGAACCCATGTTCCCAACAAGCGTGATGTTGTTTCGTAATGTTTGCATAGTGGTTAGAATTTATAGTGAGAGTATGTGTAAAGCTCTCGGTATTTATTTATGACATGATTACCATATCGTTTACTTCTACTTCAGAAATGAACTGTTTCTGTCCATCACGGTAATAAAAGCGGGTGATCAATTTCCCTTCGAGTGCGACTTGAAGATTGACTTTTCCGAGTTCTTCAAGAACTTTCACCCATCTGCCCCAAGCGGCAATTCGATGCCAATGACGCTTGACTTTGGTATTCCCATTCTCGTCTAAATAGTGTTCCTGAGTCATCATGTTGAACTGCGCTACTCTCCGTCCACTCGGATGTTCATAATAGCGAGGTTCAGAAGTGATTTTTCCAATCAAATTCACATGGTTCGTCGACATTTCTCGTTTGTCGAAGAAGATGGAACTGGCACCTGTGCCAACTCCACCATTCAAGGTTGAATTACTTCTTTGCATCGTTCACATAGTTTAATAGTAAAAACTCTTTCAATTCGATACTTGTGGCAAGGCGCTTTTCACCCGACTTCGACTCATACTCACGATTGACGATTCGCCCATCAATGGCCACTTCCTGCCCCTTCTTTAACTTTTTGGAAACAATTTCTCCTAACTTCCCCCAGGCTTTTACTTCATGCCACTGCGTCAAATCTTGCCACTCACCCGCTTTGTTTTTGTATGGCTCGTTCGTCGCAATACTAAAACGTGTCAACGCATTACCAGATTCAAACTTTACCACCTCAGGTTGAGCACCCAATCGCCCAATCAAACTCACTTTGTTTCTCAACGTGTTCATACGTACTTTTCTTTAAATGAAACTTAAACTTGTTGTCGATATACGGTCTTTCCGATAACCGACTCTGCAAAGGTGGGGCGACTTCAAAACCAGAAACGGTTATTAAGTAATTGCATTCGTTTGTTTTTCGCTTGTACGCGTTTGTTGTTGTTTTTATTGTTGAATATCAGATTATTAACTCGAAAATGAAATTTAAAAAAATTCAATAATTATTTCATAAAAAGATACAATCGATTTACAAAACGCGAATACACTCCATCTTACCCATAAAGAAGAGATAGCGGAAATACATTAAAAACAGTACATTAGTACTTATGCCTAGCAAGTCAAGCAGATCCATACTAAAAATGCACCCGAATTTCCGTGACTTAGGAGGGTTCAGCACGAAATCAGGTAAGACAATACAGAAGAATATTGCGTTTAGATCCGGGTTCTTAGGTGAGTTAGATCAACAAGAACTACATCAAATCACAGCGTTAAACATCGATCGAATTGTCGACTTACGAACGAAGGAAGAAATAGATTTGACGGGGCAAGGAACATATCCTCCGTCTATTGAATACACGATTATCCCGTTAAACGCTGGCAATATTTCTAAATTCCTCATCCCCGTTTTCCAGCAAGGTGCATTTGATCTTATCGAGCCCTCACTTTTAGAAAAAGTCTACTTCGAGCTAATTACACAATTTACGTCGGAACTCGCGACTATTTTTAGAATCATACTGGAACCTGATAAAACAATCGTTTTTCATTGCAGTCACGGAAAGGACAGGACGGGAATTATAAGTGCACTGCTCCTAGATTTTCTAGAAGTCGATCGGAACGATATTTACAGCGATTATTTAAGTTCCAACGAACACTTGAAAGCCTCAAACGAATCGCAGATGCAACGCATAAAACAGCACTTTGAGCAATTATTTAAACGCAAAGTTTCGGAATCCGAGTTTGCCCCTGTTGAATCTCTTTTTTACTGCAGAAAAGAACTTCTCACCATATTATTCACGCACATCGATGAAGAATACGGTAGTGTTCGTAATTATTTTCAATCAGCGCTGGGCCTAAACACCGACGAACTCAAAAGCTTAAGAACAAAATATTTAGGGGGAAATGCTTGAACGTATAAAGTATAAAATCATCAAAAAAAGACTTCAGAAAAGAGAAGTTAAACCGACGCCACTAGAAGAAATCGAGCGAAAGCATTCAAATGCATCGATTCCTTTATTTAACGACTCGTCGTATTTCAATGGTCTTTCCGACGATGGATCATTCTTTTTCGTTCGACAGAGTTTTCGCACAACAAGAGGCAACGAATACTGGCTAGAGCTTTCATTTCCAGATATGGGGCTCCTTCAACTTACAGATCACCCTGGAGAGGAAGGTGAGGGTTTCCAACTTGGTCAATTACACTTCGTACCCATCGAACTAGGGCATAAATGGAAGGTCTTATTTCAAGGTGATATGGATCTAGATGGACAGCCTAAACAAGTGATCATCGATTTAACATTTACCGCACAAACCCCGATTATCGACTTTCAATATGCAGGTATCGTCGAACCCACCGCCAAAGCAATTGCGGGAGCAAAATGGTCAAAAGCCTTTTTCGAAAAGTTAAAAGACTCACAAAAGCAGCACTTCGAACAAGGTGGGAGATTAATAGGAACCATCGAAATTGATGGCGCTACGAGAGAAGTTGATTTTGCATCCATGCGCGATCACAGTTGGGGTATTCGTAAATGGAGCGGATGGAAACGACACGTTTGGATGTGCGGAATGATGGAAAATGGGCAATGCTTCAACGTATCAATGGTTCAGTACGATTACATGGGACAGCTAAGCGCAGGATTTATAACTAACGGCGAACAAATAGACTACTTACGGCAATTTCCCGAAATCGGAGAATTTGCTTCAAATCCTATTTTTCCTGAAAACCTAGATCTAAGCTTTCAATTCTCTGATGGAAAAGAATATCGCTTAATCTGCAAGCGCAAAGACTTCGTTCCTTATAACATGGATAACGAATACCGCATAAACGAGGGTGTATCCTTCGGAACAGTAAATGGCATTCCGATTAAGCTCGTAACTGAATTCGGATTTAACCCTGAGCACTATGATCTATAAGTTCGATCAATTAACGGATGATCTTCCCATCGGAGGAAAAGCCCGTGGTCTAGCTACGCTGAATCAAGCTGGGTTCCGAATTCCACAATTTTTCGTGATCACACCAAACGGACACGAAACCTTTTTCGACAATCCAACAAAATACCTAGCATGGCTATCCTCTGATAACAGCGCTGTTCGGTCGAGTGGGATGCGAGAAGACGGAGATGAACAATCGTTCGCAGGTCAGTTCGAATCGTATCTTAATTTGAAAACAACCGATAGTATTGTTCGAGCTGTTCAGGATTGTATTGCATCTGGAGAGACTAACCGCGTCAAAAGCTACGATAAAGAGAGTGACGCAGAAAATCCTGTGTCTGTTATCATCCAAGAAATGGTCGATGCAAAATATGCTGGAGTTGCCTTTTCTGCTGATCCCGTGTATGGAAGAAGAGATCTTTCCATCATCAATATTGTAGAAGGATTAGGCGATAAATTGGTAGATGGTTTGGCGGAGCCTGAACAGATCGAAATCAATCAATATGCTAAAGAAGACATAACTGTTCAATCGGAAATTGCTTCAACAACCATTCTTGCAGAGCTAAATGAAGGGCTGATCAAACTTAAACGTGATCTCGGACACGACGTAGATGCCGAATGGGCCGTTGATCAGAACGATCAACTCTATTGGTTACAAGTTCGTCCAATTACGACCCTTCCATCTGTTCATCCGAACGAATTAGACTCAAAACTGTCTCGCCAAGACGAAGTACTAACGCGCGCCAACATTGGTGAGATGATGCCTGGCTACCTCACTCCGTTATCGCTTTCAACCTTTGGAAGAGCCATTGAATATGGAATACAGGATTTTTACATGCAATGCGGTGTCCAAAAGGAAATTGTTGATGAGCACTTGAACATCAAGTTCTTCTATAATCATGGTTTCATTAGTTTAAGTGGGCTGTATGCCATTTCAGATTATATTCTTCTACCGAAAAATGAGTACATCGAATACAGTATTCTTGGACGAGAACTGGATAGAAAATCACCCGGAAATCCAAAGAATAAGTTTTTACAAATTCGTAATCAACTGAAACAATTCAAATACTTCGGCAAAGCGAAAAAAAGCCTTGAATTATTGGAATCCATGTGCGAAAAAGTTCATCTGCCAAAGGATTTATCGAGTACAGAATTGTACGAATGGATCGACGGACAACTGAACAACCTCAACAAGGCGTACAGTCATCACTACTGTACTTCTGGAAAGTCGGGCAGTCAATACTCAGCGTTAATTAGCGTGATCAGTGGAGGCCCTAAGCCAAGTCCAGAAAGTAACGTATATGCTTCACATTTTTTGAAGAATATTGACGGAATTGTTGGGGCAGACTCGCTCTTTCAGCTCAAAGCGCTCGCCAAAGAAATCGCTCGTGCCTTTCCTCATCTTGAGAACATGACAGATTCGGAAATACTTTCAGGCATTCAAACGAATAACGGTGAATTGAACCAAGTCTACGAGCACTTTATGCAGGAACACGGACATCGATGTGTGCGTGAAGCGGAGTTAGCCGAGAAGGATTGGTCGCAAGAGCCGAAGAAATTGATCCCTGTGCTAAAGAATATCGTAAAAGCAGGTGATTTCGATGTGCATGTGCGTGCATTCGATATGGATGAGGCAATGCGTCAACTCCCAAAAATGAATCGTTTGAAACGAACGATTATCAAGAAATTGGCGAAATCTACACGTCAGGCCGTTGCTATGCGAGAGATGAGCAAATCCATCGCGATTAAATTTCAGCAAAAATTAAAATTTGCCTACATCGACTTGGCTCAGCAGCTTTGTATCCAAGAAATAATCAAAAATAAGGAAGACCTTTTCTATTTGACGCACAAGGAAATTGGACGCTCCATGAACGGGGAAATATCCGACGTCGACCAACTCATCAACGACCGCAAAAATCTTGAAAAGTTGTATGGTCAGATGCGTTTTAATGAGGTCTATTTTGGTCATCCATACCCCACAAACAAATCATCAGAAGGTAATAGCGATGGAACGGTGGTTAGTCAGGGGAAAGTAACTGGGAAAATCAAAATTGTTCGTAGTTTGGAAGAAGCTGATAAATTAGAAAAAGGGGACATCATGGTTTGCGAGTACACCGACATTGGTTGGTCTCCCTACTTTGCTATTATCGGCGGAATTATTACCGAAATTGGCTCTCCTTTGAGTCACGGAGCCGTTGTAGCGAGAGAATATGGTATTCCTGCTATTGTAAACATGCATGGTGCAATGGATAAATTTGAAGAGAATGATGTCGTAGAAATTGACACGAATCGTTCGGATTTTATCAAAAATCACGGATTAATGAAAAAACAATACACAGAAGATACAATTTAAGTTACATAACTAGAATCGATAGAATGAAACTTCTGCTCCTAATAATTTTCTCATCTTTTCAATGCTTGGCACAAGAACCAAGTGGCGCAATTGAATTACCAGAACACAACATTCTTTACCGCGGGTATCCGAATAAAGTCATCCCCGCAGCAACCAATAATTTGAACCGTGAAGTAATATTGTTCGGATCACCGAACGTAACAATAATCAAACAACCTGACTCCGAAACATACATAGTGAAACCGGGAAAAGGAAAAGTAGCTAGCCTCTACATTGGACTCGTGAACGGAGATTCAACTGATACGATTCGAACTGTTCGATATCGAGTTGTAAATTTACCCGATCCCACACTTTACTGGTCAGGAATAAAAGATGGCGCTAAGGCAAACATTCGTTCTAAAAAACTCTTTGCAAAATATCCGCCTTCTATTCCTTTGAACGCCACATTTAACATTTTAGATTGGGAAATTCTTCACAACGGTGAACGAACTCATGGAAAAGGATCGAACCTCAGTTCTGCCGAAGACCTTTTCAAAGAGATCAAAGAAGAAACAGAAATCTTAATTACAACAACGGTCGTAGGGCCTGACGGTGTACAACGAAAAATCACAGGCGTATGGAAAGTAAAGCCGTGGGGTGAAACCGAAGAACCGAGAGTAATGATAATTCAATGTAGCGGCTGAAATAACGCAAAGGACCGTGAAGAAATCATTATCTTCGATCTCAAATTCTCTCCAACATGAAACAACTCAAACTAGCACTTGACTGGACACCCAACATTAACCACATCGGTTTCTTCATAGCACAAGAAAAAGGGTTTTACGCCGATCTTGACCTCGACGTAACAATCGTTTCGCCAGCGAATGACGATTATCAGATAACTCCCGCGAAAAAAGTAGAACTAGGCGATGCTGACTTCGCCATTTGTCCAACGGAAAGTATCATCAGTTATAGAACGAAAAGCAGTCCTTTTCCATTAATAGCAATCGCGGCAGTATTGCAATCTGATTTGAGCGCAATCGTTACTAAAAAAGATGTTGGGATTAACTCTCCGAAAGATCTGGATGGTAAAATCTATGCATCCTATGAAGCGAGGTACGAGGACGGAATCGTAAAAGAACTCATTAAAAACGACGGAGGACAGGGAGATTTAAACATCACCTATCCAAAAAAATTGGGAATTTGGGACAATCTGCTAAGTGGAGAGGCAGATGCCACGTGGATCTTTACCAATTGGGAAGGTGTTGAAGCCAAAAAAGCAGGGATAGATCTTAACTATTTCCACCTGAAGGACTACGATATTCCCTATTCGTATTCACCCGTAATTGCTGCGAACGGCGACCTCATCTCGGAGAAAAAAGCCGAATACAGTGCTTTCCTTGAAGCAACAAAAAAAGGATTTCTCTACTGCAATGAAAACCCTACAGATGCCATCAACATCTTGAAACAGCACTTGGTAGAAAGCGACAGAGATTTTGACCTAGCTTCAGCCCTTGAAGAAACGACCCCTCATTTCGGAAACGACGCAAGTTGGGGTATAATTAAAGACAATGTTGTGTCAGATTTTATGGTTTGGCTTAAGCAAAGGAACCTAGAACAAAGTGGGATCACGCCTGCTGAAATCTTTACGAACGAATGCCTTAACTAAAACTATATTCATGAAAAAACTCATCGCACTTTTCCTCTTAACTGCTTCACTTTCCACAAACGCACAATCTCCTCCCGATTCCATCGTGCAACTCAGTCTCGATGCCTACAACAATCACGAATTTGAACTGTTCATGAGTTTCTTCGCAGAAGACGTCGAAATGTTCAACCTAAATCAATGTGAACCCTACGCCAAAGGTATCGATGAAGTTCGCAATCTCTACAAAGGGTTTTTCGATGCATCGCCTAATCTGCATTCGGAAATCAAACAGCGAATGGTATTTGACAACAAGGTGATGGATTACGAATACGTAACAGGGGCTCGCGGAAGTTCCGAACCATTTGAAATCATCTTCATGTACGAAATCGAAGGAGACAAAATTGTACGCACGACTGCCATCCGAAAGTAAGGTTTAAGAAAACAAGGGTAGCATTTATCTCGCTATTTCAGAACGAATCGTGCCATTAACTTTTCGTACCTTACACCCGTTAAACGTATCTAAATTAGACGATTTATGTTCTCGCTCTCCAAAAAAATCCTATCCTTCTTCGTGATGGTCGCGCCCTCTATTTTCGTTTTCGGACAATCCGAAATCAAGCAGGAAGTTGAAGTTATCTTATCAGACAGAAGTAAAACCTTCCAAGAGATAACCAAAGAAGTTGATAGTATTTTCAACACACATGATTACAACTTTGTTTCCATCAACCTAGATGGAGCCAAAGAAAAATACGAACGTTGGAAGGCATTTTGGGAAAATCACCAAGATGAAAATGGATACCTCGTAGACTTCACCGAGCACTTCAGAAACGCGCTGCTGCAGAAGTCATTTGAGTGGTGTGATGGTGTTGAAATTGGCACAGAGTGGACCAACCTCAACTACAACGAGAACATGGGATATCAAATCGATCATGGAAGAACTACGTCCATGGCTTTTAGTCAGACTGATATCAATACATTTTACGTTGGCTCTGCCTGGGGCGGAATTTGGAAAACAACAGATGGAGGAGCAAGCTACACGAATGTGAACGATCGTTTGCCGCTCGCTGCGGTAAGTGGAATTTACATCGATCCTTCTGATGAAGATCACCTACTCATTTCCCTCGGAGACAACCTCAACGGTGGTGCGAGTAGCATTGGTATTTACGAGTCAACTGATGCTGGGGTGAGCTTTCTGCCTACTTCCGTCGATTTCTCTTTGATACAAAACAAACGAATTTATTGGTTGGAGGACAACCCTGGAAACCCTGACATTTTATTCGCAGCAACAAGCGATGGTCTTTTAAGAAGTGATGATTTCTTCGATACCTACTCAACGATTCAAATTGGATCAATGCATTGCATTCGTTTCTCTCAATCGGACCCGAATATCGCCTACTTAACAGGTAATGCCGGACGACTGTTTAAATCTACCGATGGTGGACTCTCGTTCAGTCTTATTACCGATTTTGGATCGAATGTGGCGCGCTTGGATGTAGACGATTTCGATGCTGACCGTTTGGTTGTTACTTGCGGGGACCAAGTATTCTACTCTACTGATGGAGGAACAAATTTCACACAATCGACCATGCCTGAAAGCAACTGTGTCGTCAACCTCATTCCCGGAACACCAAACGGAATGGTCGTTGGAAATTTTGACACCTATCGATCAGATGACGGAGGAGTTAACTTCTATCCGATTTCACACTGGTTAGGAAACAATGGACTTTCCTTGATTCACGTAGATCACAGAAATGTATTCACTAACCCATACTTCCCTGACAGAGTCTATTTGTGCAATGACGGTGGTATTTTCAGATACAACCATATTCAAGATGATTTCACGAATCTTTCAAAGGATTTGATCATTACTCAATATTACGACATTACAGTTTCAGATATCGATACCATGGTTCTTGGTGGTGGATCACAAGACAACGGAAACGTAACACGAAATAGTAATGGAACGTGGGAAGCATATGCTGGAACGGGCGACGGAATGGAACAAGCCATCCACCTGTCCAATCCAAACATTCGCTTTTGGGAATACCAATTTGGTGGAATGCGACGATACGACGCGCTGACAGGTAGCAATACGAACATTGAACCAGCTGCTCAATCCACAAATGGCGCATGGCACACTCCGTATAAACTTGATCCGAACAATGTAAACAGAATCGTGTGCGGGTATCAACGTGTGTACGAATCAAATGATATGGGTGATACATGGAGCTTTGTCGGAAGTGATTTCACAAATGGTGCATCACTTCGTCAATTGGCAATAGCCCCATCCAATTCTGATTTTATCTATGCTTCAACGAACGATTATCTCTGGTTAAAAACGGACGTAGCTGATTGGGCGCAAGTGACAGTACCTCCTGGAGTATCAAGAATTACAGAAATTGTTGTGGATCAGGACGATCCAAATACCGTGTACATCTGTTCTAGCGGATTCATTGATGGTCAGAAAGTATTCAAATCCGTTGACGCAGGAGGTACATGGGAGAACATTTCTTACGACTTACCCAATTTACCTGCTTATTCACTAAGTTCAATTGATTCCCAATTGGGAACATCAGAATCTGGTTTATTTGTGGGTACGATCGGTTCCGTGTTCTATCTTGCTGAGGGAGCAACAAACTGGCGTAAGTACGGATGTTTGCCTGCGACTCAAGTATCCGATATCGAAATTCAGTATAGCTCAGAAAAGATTTTCATTGGAACCTATGGACGAGGAATGTTCGAAGCGCGATTGGACAACTTCGAATTACTTTCGACAAATGAAATTGCGTTGGATGATCAATTAATCCTCTACCCAAATCCAGCCTCAAAAGAGGTCATTATCCAAACTGATTTGACATTTACTTCTCTTGTGATCTACGATCAATTCTCGCGAGAGGTGAAATCGATTGATGGAAACACCATTGAATCGGTAATTAATCTTGAGTACCTGAGCACAGGAGTGTATTTCTTTACATTCTCGAATGACGTAGGAAATGTAATCACGAAAAAAGTGATTGTTGAATGATTCAAAATTCGTACTTTTTACCAAAGTACTTTATTATGAAAACAATGACCTGTGAAGAGCTTGGAGGAGCCTGTGAAATGGAATTCCAAGCAGAAACTTTTGATGAGATTGCCGAAATGAGCATGAAACATGGAATGGAAATGTTCCAAAAAGCTGATAGGCCACATCTTGCTGCAATGGAAGAAATGAAAAGCATGCGTGCATCGGGTGACATGAATGAGTGGATGGAGCAAAAACGTGCAGAATTCGACTCACTTCCAGAAGACGATTAACACAATAAACTGCTTCTAACATTCCTAAAACAACCCGAAGTACGTATCTTGTCGGCCGATACAAGAATCTATACTATGGAAGACACAAAAATGCTCGCCTACATCAAGGATGTATTGGAAAATATGCCCGCCGATTGGTTCAGGTTAACTACCCATCGACTGGATGTTTACAATGAAAAATTGGCAAAAACAGAATTCATCGAACAATTCGAAACCTTGTATAACGCCAATGATTCTAGTGCCGCAGCATTGAGTGAACTTCCCACAGCGTATGACTACATACGCCTCGGACATCCACTTTCATGTGTGTTGGAGTGGGTTGTTGCCAACTTGAATAAGCTCGATTCGCAAAGCGTCATTAGCTTTTCTTCTAAGACAATTCCAGTAATTGCCATTTTGAGAAAGAACTTATTGGACGGGAAGAGCACGCGTATAGTCTACTCTGGCGACTTACCTGAAATGTTTGATGCTGAAGCCTTAAAATCTGTATACGGTTTCAACTTTGATTTGAAGAAGGTAGATGATATTGCTGATCTAGGAAATGATCCCTATAGCGGAAGCACTGTTTTCGTTTCGTATACTGATAATTTGGATTCATTTACGCTATCCCCGAATATTGATTTTCACATCGGATTGCACCCTAACCTGGGAAGTATCATTCTGGTTAATGGTGAAGAAAATAGCAGCTATATTTCGGAAATTCAGCATGTTCGTAGAAGGGAAACTATCGCGATGACTCCGGCCAATTCATTGGACGCGCTGAAGTTGATTGTTGATAAAGATCGCGTACATACGATCAACAGTGATGTCGAAGGCAATAAGCAAAAAGTACATACTACCATCAAAGAGATTACACACGCAAGCACTAAGCCCGTGGTTGCATCTAGCGGGTTGTCGATGCAATATGCCATTATGATGGGCTTGATCGATCATGCGCAGGAAAATTATCCTGGAAAGGCGATCCGATTTGTTGTTCCCCCGAACTGTTATGGCGGAACGAATGATCAGGCGCGACGCGTTGCTGCAACATTGAATAATGTTTCCATTGTCGATTTACCTGTTGATGGTGATAATGATATGGTATCAAGTACTAATCAGGTGCTGGACCAGATTGCAGCAGCGGACGCCATTCCTTATATTATTGCTGAAATCCCAACGAATCCACGTGTGGAAGTTCCTGAGCTCATCAAGCTGAAGGAAGCCTTGAGCAAAGAACGAAAAACGACCTCCGGCGAAACGGCAATTGATCCTGTATTTATTTTGGACCAAACATTCTGCCCAAATGTGAACTTCCTTGGTGAGGGTCAAATTCTTTCTTCTGTTCGAACGATTGCTTACGTAAGCGGATCGAAATTCCCGAGTGGAGGTCATTGTACCGCTGGATATTGTGTTGGAAATAGCTTGACCACAGCCTTAATTGATAAAATTGACAAGCACCTCATCCTTTGCGATAACCGAGCACGAAATCTTCAAATGGAAGTGTTGGCGAAACAATTGCCGTCCATGATACAGCGCATTGCTGATGCTTACAAAAATACACGCGAATTCGTCAACTTCATTCAGGAAACACTTCCCACCGCGAAGATCAATTTTGTCTCCGAAGAACTGGCAGAACAAGGGTTCACACCTTCAGTGTTCTCTCTGGATTTACCGACAAAAGGAGAGAACGACGAAGAGCGCGAACAATACAAACGAGCACTCAACCTCAAATTGATCAATATGATGATCACCGAAATTCCACACGAAAGCAAATACTGTGTGAGTTATGGCCAATTGAAGGGATGCTACTGGACAATTCCTGCAACGTCTACTCAGGGAACGACCAAAGAAGGAGACAAAGATTACATTGCTCGTGTTGCCGTTTCGCCAGATTTAGATCTGGAATTACATAAAAAGGTTTTCGCTGATTTTGTTGCTGAAATTTAAGTCTGACTTGCTTAACTTGTGTAGAACACCCCTTGCGCCATGAAACTTCATCACCTCTTCGTTCTTTTACTGTTATTCGGTTTCATCTCCTGCAAAAAGGGAAAAAACAATCCTGAATCGTGTAATGGAAGTAGCACTAGAAGAGAAGTGAAAATTGCGACCGATGATCTGGCGTCTCAAATTGATCTTACTCCGATTTCAATCTCCGTTGATTCCATAGGCGGTCTTGATGTGCAGGAGGCTAAGAAAAATACCGTTCGACAAGATGTAGAGAAGAAAGTCTTCGAAATTACGGCGACAGTTCATAAATTGAGTAAGCATCGCGATGGCGACTGGAAAATCAAATTGACCGACGGGAACGACAAATACATCAATTGTGAATCTCCCAATATGGGATGTGAATACATCCAAAACTCTACCTTCTTCTCAGAAATGGAGACTGTTCGCAACTGGATTGAAGAAAACAAAGATGACCTAGTGGGTAAAACGGTTACCATCACTGGCGTTGGATTTATCGATATCGATCATAGGTTCCCGCGTAACGCTGCAGAGAACGAATTGGAACTTCACCCAATATTGGATATTCATTTCTAGCCTGTCCTTGCACTCTTTTCTTCAAAGAATGCTTCGTTTCAGTTTAGGTGAGCTATATTGTAGAAAAATTAATCTCATGAAAAAATTATTATTCGCATTTGCTATCAGCTCGTTGAGTTTTGGGACTTTCGCTCAGTCATTTGCAGTTCCTTTAGATGGATTCTCTCGTAAAAAGACCAGTTATCTTCACATGGAAGATGGAACAGTTAGTGAAGGACTACTCGGAGGATTTAAACGCGCCAAAGGTCAAATTGAAACGGTAAAAATGAAAGATGAAGGTGGTGGAAAGGTCAAAATTGATCCAGCTAAAATCAAACATATGTACATCCCGCCGAGTAACCTCGCAAAATTATCCGCTGCGAATGATCGTATAGGAAATATCACACATTGGGATGCACCATCTAACATGGATTCAACACTAATGGGTGATGGATACGTGTACTTTGAAAAGATGACAACGCAAATCAAGAAAAAGAAAACGGAAGATTTAATGTTACAAATGCTTAATGCTTCTTTTTCTAGCAAGATTAAAGTGTTTTATGATCCGTTTGCAAGAGAAACAATGGGATTAGAAGTTGGAGGCGTAACTGTTGCTGGTGGTTTGGATAAATCATACTATGTAAACAAAGTGGGTTCCAGTGATCCAGCTTTCAAATTAGAGAAGAAAAGTTACAAGGAACAGTTTGCACTTCTTTTTGGAGATTGTGACGAATTCATGGCCAAATACGGTGACAAGATTAAATGGTCAGATCTTGAAATGCATGTCTACGAGTATACTCAATTATGTGAGTAATAACAACTCGAAATAAATGTAAAGCAGCTTAATCGGCTGCTTTTTTTGTTACTCCACGCTTTTTCTGCATTACAGAAATGTACGTATCTTAAATTCGAAGCATCATTCCATCCATTTTCCATGAAGAAAATCCTATTCCTACTCGTTCTGGTTTTCAATGTAGCAGCAAGTCATGCCTGTTTAAATTATTACTATTCTATCGACAGTGAGGGACATTTTCATGATGGTGAAGGTTTACGAAGAGCATTCAATACGAACTTCAATACTCCTCTGATCGAGAAAAAACTAAAGAAACTTCAACTTGAATTAAAAACCAATAAAGACTATAAAGTCCTAAACGACTATGCTGTTCTCCTTCTCAAAGCAGGAAAAACAGCAACCGCATTGGATATTCTTGAACAACTTTCATTGAAACACCCTAACGATTATCAAATTGCGGCAAACTTGGGAACTGCCTACGAACTTGCTGGAGATAATCTGAAAGCACTGAAATACATTAATCTTGGTTTGGATTTGAATCCAGACTCTCATGAAGGGAGCGAATGGGTGCATGCAAAATTGCTTGATGCGAAAATAAAATTTGAAAACGACCCGTCATACTTTGAAGATCACACTGTGTTAGACTTAACTGATGACTTGAAAAAAGATTCGGAAATTCGTGATCAATTGATGATTCAAATTCGAGAGCGCTTTCCATTTTGTAAAGGTCCTGATCCCATTATGGCAAGTCTACTCATAGATTTAGGTGATTGCTACGCAAATACTGCCTCTCTTGAATTTGCCAAAGCTTCCTACGAGATTGCCAAACACTATTACGGCGCTCCTGATGAAATCATCGATCCGAAAATCGAAAATGCTAAGCATCTATTACGTCAATACGTTGGCAGACCACTCGATGAACAATTACTTCGAACACAACCCCACGAAGGTGAACACAATAGAATGTCACAAATTCGCTATCAGAAACTTCTCGATGACAACAACCCTTCTAATTACGAAATCGATTGGTCTGGACTACAATCCAATGCAGATTCTTTACTGGCGTATGCCGACATTGAGCGTGTGCTTCCCGAACCAGAAGTAATTGATTCATTAAACTTTGTCCCAACGAAGAAAATTTGTAAGCCCAAGAAGGAAGAATCTTCGTTCTGGATGTATTTCTTAATTGCGGGTCTCGTCGTCGCTGGCGGAGCGATTTTCGTTTTCCTCAGACGAAGAAACTAATCACCCCATCAGCCTCATCTTATAATTACCCGAACACTGAGCGGAGTCGAAGTGTGACCAAAGTCTTAGCGATAACCATGAGCAATATCTATAGGATGAGCGCGCGGCATTGAACCTGTCGAAATGAACCTTGTAGGGTGATCTCGAAACCTACTCAGCTCGGAAGTTGAACTTGTATCGGTATACTTTTGACGCATCCGCATCCGAGTCAATGTTCATCGTATCCAATTTTTGAACGATCATTTGACGAAGTTCTTCTGAACCAATAGCTCCCAAAATTTCAATATTGCCATCGACAATTTTGAACTTAACAACAACATAGTTCTTGTTCACTTTGGATAACTTTACTTTACTAGCATCCAATTTCAACTTGCGGTTAATCTCTTTAAAAAGCTTTGGATTCTCCCCTGCGAAACTTGTACTTACGGCTACTAGACTTAAAACGAAAATTGCGATGATCTTTTTCATGGTATTGGTTTTTGAATGTTTGTATGTATGACCTTAATGGCCATTTTTAGTTACAGGTAACCCTGATTTAATCCATGAATGGAAATTCTGAGAGGAGGAACGGCTGTGTGAATTGACGGAACGAGGTCGGGGTTCGAGAGCCTCCCCCCTCTATCTACCATTACAACCAACAAATGGAAAGGTGAGGCACTCGAACCCTGTAATCCATGAAAAAAAGTATCAAACCATATCTAATTGTTTATCTTTATCCGATCAAAACAACTCGATAAAAAACGCACAATGACGTACCAGAACACGCTGGAATTTGCGAGAGAAATGGATCAACAAGATCCTCTCAAATCATTCAGAGATAAATTTTACTTCCCAACCTTTCACGAAAAAGAAGTGGTCTATTTCACAGGGAATTCACTTGGTCTGCAACCGAAAACGACTGCGGCTTACATTCAGGAAGAGTTAGATGCCTGGGCGAAATACGGAGTTGAAGGACACTTTTTGGCAAAGAAACCATGGTTCGCTTATCATGAGGAGTTAACTCAAAAAACGGCAAATGTTGTAGGCGCAAAACCAGAAGAAGTAGTTGTTATGCACTCGCTGACGACGAATCTTCACTTATTGATGGTGTCTTTTTATCGACCTGAAGGAAAACGAACGAAAATTATTTGCGAAGCGAAAGCTTTCCCAAGTGATGCTTATGCATTAGAGACTCAAGTGAAGTTCCATGGCTTGGATGTGAATGAGCATTTAGTAGAAGTGGCGCCACGAGAAGGTGAACACTTGATTCGTGAAGAAGATGTCCTTGCCAAAATTGCTGAAGTGGGCGACGAACTGGCTTTAGTAATGATTGGTGGTGTAAATTATTACACTGGACAGCTATTCGACATGGAGAAAATCACGGCCGCAGGACATGCCGTTGGAGCTACCGTTGGTTGGGATTTAGCCCATGCCGCCGGAAACATCAACCTTAAACTCCATGACTGGGGCGTTGATTTCGCAGCCTGGTGTGGATACAAATACTTGAACTCTTCTCCTGGAGGCGTTTCCGGAATCTTTGTTCATGAGCGACATGCGAATAAACCTGAACTTCCGCGCTTTGCGGGCTGGTGGGGCTATGATAAAGAAACACGTTTCCAAATGGAGCCCGGATTCAAACCGATGTATGGTGCCGAAGGCTGGCAACTGAGTAATGCTCCTGTTCTTGGGATGGCCGCTCATTTGGCTTCGCTCGATATTTTTGAGGAAGCTGGAATGGACTCGATCGGAGAGAAAAGAGATCAAATTACGGCATTTTTGGAGTTCGTAATCAAGGATATTTCTGAAAAAAATGCCGACCGCTGTACTTTTGAGATTATCACTCCGAGTGACAAAAATTACAGAGGTGCGCAACTATCCATCTTGGCTCATGGACAAGGTAAAGCCTTGTTTGATGAATTGACAAAGTTGGGAGTTATCGCAGATTGGCGGGAGCCAAACGTGATTAGAATTGCGCCAGCACCACTCTACAATTCCTACGAGGACTGCTATCGATTCGGTCAATGTTTAGAAGCTGCAATCCAATAAAGAATTCGTAACTTTAGAAACATCAAAATCGATTAAATCATGTACGACGAAGTAGCTGTCCAATTGTTAATCAAAGCGAAATACGCTGGAGCAATGGCGGACACCTCCACGTACATGAATATGGTCATGCAGGCCGGTGCTGTGCTAATTGGCGGAATCGTCATTTGGCGAATGAGTGCCCGTTTTCACAAGAAGAAAGTCGCTCAACGTCAGCGAAACCAATATTTTGAAACAACATATTCCCGTAACTGGAAAAGAAAATAAGCATGAGTGAAGAAAAAAGTGCAATCATTGTGGGTGCTGGATTAGTAGGCTCGTTATGGGCAGTTTATTTATCCAAAGCTGGATACAATGTCACCATTTACGAACGCCGTTCTGATATTCGAAAGGCAGAGATCTCTGCTGGAAAATCCATCAACTTAGCATTATCGGTTAGAGGTTGGACTGCCCTCAACGCAGTGGGCGTAGGCGATAAAATTCGCGACCTCGCCATCCCAATGACTGGACGAATTATGCACAGCGACGAAGGAGAATTGACCTATCAACCTTATGGAAAGGAAGGCGAAGCAATTTATTCGATTTCGCGTGGTGGTGTGAACGCTCGCATGATGGATATCGCTGAAAAAGAAGGAAATGCGACCATGCATTACAATCACCAATGTATCGGTGTTGATCTGAAAGCGGGTAAAGTAACCTTTGAAAACAAGCTCACTGGGGAAATCGTTGAAGATCAAGCAGGCGTTGTTTTTGCCTGTGATGGTGCTTTTTCTGCCATTCGCTACAAAGGATTACAAAAACTCGATCGCTTCGATTATTCACAAGATTTCATCGATGATGGATACCGTGAAATTTTACTTCCTGCGAATGAAGACGGATCTTACAAAATGGATAAAAACGCATTGCATATTTGGCCAAGAGGCCGATTCATGTTGATTGCGTTGGCAAATGAAGACGGCTCATTCACCTGCACACTCTTTATGCCATATGATGGTGGAGAAAATTCATTCAATTCACTCGATTCGCGCGAAAAAGTCGAGAATTTCTTCAAAGAAACGTTCCCAGATTTTTACGAGATGATGCCAGACATTGCAGACGCTTGGGAAGATCATCCGCTTTCGTCTCTGGCAATTATGCGATCATATCCTTGGCACCATGGAAAAGTGGCAATGATGGGAGATGCGGCACACGCGACGGTTCCATTCTACGGACAAGGAATGAATGGTGCATTTGAAGACTGTACCGTTATGTGGCGCTTGATGCAAAAGCACAATGAAGACTGGGATAAAGTCTTCGCAGAATATAGCGTAGAGCGCAAACCTGATGGTGATGCTCTGCAGGATTTGTCGTTGTACAACTACCACGTAATGCGTGATTATGTTGCGGACCCCATGTTCTTACTACGCAAAAAAATTGAAGCAAAATTTTCAGAACTGTACCCAGAGAAGTGGTTGCCGTTATACTCACAAGTGACATTTAGTAATATCCGATACAGTGAAGCGATTGCCAATGGCAAAGCGCAAGGGCGAATTATGGACGAAATCATGAAGACGCCGAACATTGAAGAAAAATGGGATTCGCAGGAAATCATGGATCAAATTGCTGAAAAATTATAATATCCGAAGCTATGAAACAACTCATCACCTTAATTATCCTTGGATTGGCATTCTCGTCGTTTGAACAGAAAGATTTTTCACCGAGTTCTCGCAAAAAAGCATTCGGAAAAGTTGATCGTCGTCAATTGCGACTGACAGGACTACAAGTCGAACTGGGACCTGCGTATTCGTTCACCCGAGCAAAAAAAATGACAGGCGATTTTACCGATGGTGGAACACGTGGTAATTATGAAATCGATCCGAAAGGAAGATTTGGTGGTTACATCGATATTGGGATGGCGCACTATCTGAAAAACCCAATTGCAGTCGGAAAGAAAGAAAAAGGACAATTTATCATCTTCAACATGGTGGATTGGGGACTGGGATTTAAATACATCGGTGGACAGGAACAAACGACCATCAATTATACAGACGTAGCAGGAAATACCATCAGTACAGACGAATCTGGTTTTGAAAAATTCTACAATGGATACCTTACTGGAAGATTCAGTCTGCACCGATCTTTCACTCCAAAGAAATGGGAAAAAGTATTCTTTGATACACACATCGGTTTTAATGTTGATTACCGTTTGATCACAGCTGATGAAAACTCAAATTATCACACTTCGTATGCTGAGCCATTTTCACCAGCAATTCAATATCACAAGCCGCTTGTTGCTCAAATGCATTTGGGGGCTGCCGTTGGATTCAAAATGAGAAAAGGAACGAATCTCTTCGTAGGTCTGCGCGCTCCAGCCGTGGGGATTTGGGAATGGAATAAAGCCAATCCAGCCAATTACTGGTTCTCTTCAAGATATTGGCCAGTTTTCCTTCACGTGAAAGTGATCAACTTGTTTCAGAAGAAAAACAAAAACTCGTGCAACAATGTCAACGGAAATGAAGATGACAAAAAGCGCAATGAAGAATTTATGATGGGGAATTAGTATTGATGCGGGGTTCGGCCCCGCTCAGCCCGCACGTGATCAATTAAAGAATACGCCGAGGACTGAGCGGAGCCGAAGTCCGACATCTAAACCCCAAACTCTACAACACATGAAAAAAATATACCACCTCTCAAGCTGTTCTACGAACGTCAGAATTATTAAAGAAATCAACCCTGGATCCGACGTAGAAATGCAAGACATCAAAAAAGAGGCAATCGACGAAAAAACCCTCGATTGGTTAAAAGATAAGGTAGGTTCTTACGAAGCGCTGTTTTCTAAAAAAGCCATGAAATACCGCTCAATGGGATTGAATAAAATGGATCTATCGGAGGATGATTTCAAGAAGTACATGCTCGAAGAATACACATTCCTCAAGCGCCCGTTTATGATTAACGGAGAAGATGTATTCATTGGCAATTCCAAAAAGGTGGTGGCAGAAGCTGTTGAATCGTTCAACTCTTAGATTTGAGCAACATCCTTCGAGCACATGTAGCGCTCTTCTTCGTGAACGCCTTTTATGGCGCCAATCACATCATCGCTAAGGGTGTAATGCCCAAATATCTTACCCCAAACGTATTCATACTTCTTCGCGTTGCTGGTGCCACACTCCTATTCTGGATCATCAACTTGCTATTTATTCGAGAAAAGGTGGAGCGTAAAGATCTCATTCGCTTTGCGATTTGTGCTGTATTCGGAGTGGCAGCGAATCAATTGTTCTTTTTTAATGGACTCAACTTGTCCTCATCCATCAACGCGGGAATTATCATGACGGTCAACCCGATTTTGGTCGTTATTCTCTCCTTTCTCATCTTGAAAGAAAAAATCACCTGGCAAAAATCAGTTGGAATACTCATTGGTGCGACCGGAGCGATTCTTCTCACATTAACAGCCGGAACGGGTTCAGGAGATTCTTTATTGGGAGATTTATACTTGTTCATCAATGCAGCAAGCTACGCGTTGTATTTGGTGTTAGTGAAACCCCTGATGAAAAAATACAAGCCCTTCACGGTGATCACTTACATCTTTTCATTTGGATTGATCTATGTCCTATTGTATCCACCAACGCTTACGGAATTAGCAGTAACCGATTTTACTCAGATCCCTTTCGATATCGCAATGAAGATTCTTTATGTCATTCTCGGTGTGACATTCCTTACGTATTTGCTCACCGTTTACGGCCTAAAATTCCTGAGTCCATCGGTTTCCAGTTCGTACATCTATCTTCAACCCGTACTGGTGATGCTTTTCACCTTTCTTTTCGGAATATGGGGATTATCGGAAGACTACACCGACACGATCACTTGGGAGAAAATTGGGTATATGCTGGTGATTTTCGTTGGAGTATTTTTGACTTCTTCTGCCAGTTTGCGAAGAGCAAGAACCCAATAAACTTACCTCAAAAAATCGGTGATGACTCCTTTCAATTGCGAAGCATCAATCTTTTCAATAGGGTGCTCTACCTCTGGAAGTAACTGAAATTGTCCATTCGGCAGTTGTTGTGCAACTAATTTTGATTCTTCCTCCGTAGACATGTTATCCAAGCTTCCAAGAGTAATCAAGATAGGACAGGAAATCGCAGGAAGGTGTTGATCCAATGGACGTTCATCTCCGAGGTAAATCATCATATCTGCGGTATCGGTTACCACCTTTTTCCAATCGAGAGGAGTATGTACCTTCTTCAGGAATTGAGCAAAACGTGGCACTTTTCCCTCAATTTTCTCAGGATTCAATTTTCGAACTTCTGCAGCAGAAAATTCTGGATTCCAAGCGAACTTTGTTCCTAAAGTCACTATTCTTCCCACCCGATTTGGATGCATTTGCGCAAACATTAAGGCTGCGTAACCGCCCATGCTATATCCAAAAATGTCGATGGTATCCAATTGATTTTCGTCGAGGTATTCGATCACATTTTCGACAAAATGCGTCATCAAAAACGGTCGATCAGAAGGAACTCCTCCATGACCTTCAAAGGTGAAGGAATGAACATCAAAGGCGACGGACATTTCTTGTTCGAACGATTCGAATTGCGCCTTGCTACCTAGAGCGCCATGGAGAAGGAGTATGGATTGTTGTGACATGATTAGGGTATATTTTCATCCGAATTTAACCCTTTTGCATCAACAAATAGCATTTTCGGACAAAGCTCATTCAGAAATGAATCAATTTAATATTGTCCAAATTGACTACCCCTGTAACATCTGACTCATCCAAAATAGCTTCAAATGTCAATTCAAAATACTCGGCATCCTGAGAGCTTGATACTATTTCTCGTAAATCGATGTATACTTTCTTCCAGACAACTTCCGCTTCATCCTGAGTATTCAACTGTATATTGGGATTCTCCTTAATCCCATTCGGACCGATAGCCAAAAGACCCGTCTTTATTCGATTGGTATTATGAAAATCTATCTCCATATATACGTCTTGCCCCTTCGGTAAAACAAGTGTTTGATCATCGGTATAACCAATCCAGAAATCATTCGCTTGATTAAGAGAAATTCTACCGAATTTATTTCCTGAGAACATATCCGCAATCAATGGATCAGACACTTGATCAATGGTTATAGCAGAACCTTGGTCTTGCGTAATTGCACTTGTAGCATTTTCAAAATCTTCAATCCAAAAATCTAGATTCTCAAAGTACCTTGTGCTTGGATTGATTGAAATCGTCCCATTCTTAACGAGTAATGTATCGAGCTCATATGGTTCTAGAAAAGGATAGACTTTTTTAGTTGCAGAAATTCCATTATTGCGAATAACTGGTAGCAAACGAATTATTGACTCTCCTGAGGTTAACACGGGAACCTTACATGGAACCTCAAATATTCCTATGAATTTATTGTTAATGACAACTTGAACGTCAGTAATGTTATGCCTCAACTCTCCAGCCGAAGAAGCTGAATTCGGATTGCTTACCAATTGCCATTCTTTTATTTCTATCCACGATGGGGCAGGATTGTTCTTAATACATGAACTAACCATAAATGCGAGGGAAATCCAAAGGAAAAATACGCTTTTCATAAGATCTTATGCTTAGATCTAAATATACCCTACTCTACTTCACCCAATAGGAATTCTTGACAAAACGAGAAGCGTTTTATACAGGTTAAAAGCGAATATCGAATTTATTGACCACCTCAAGATTCACTTAAGATCAATTGTTCCACAATGCATTAAATCGACTTGAGGCTTCATTCTATAGTACAAGTCGCTCCCATCCAACACAAGTTCAGCCCGATTACCTCCCCTTTCATCTTCCCAAGCCTTAGCTGTAGTTTGATAAAATACGGCCACAACATAGAACAAACCATCCTCATTTGGACGCACACTCAGATCTAATGCGGTTTTTTGATCCAACCATTGAAGTTCTGTAACTCCGTAACTGAATTCATGTTGTTTGTCCATTGTCATCTTATCAGGAGGAAGAAACAACTTTACGTAGGTGTTGGGAGAACCGGGAATGGCAATAGAATCTCCTGAAAAATGCAGCGTCATGTCCAACTGTTTGTCGGTTTCATTGACTATGCGCGTGAAGAACACAAGATAACTGTAATTATATCCATTTTCTACCTTGCCTTTGTACGGTCCACCTTTTGGAAAACTGTTCTGTATGCGCACACCATTCCTTACTGTCTCACTATACCATTTTCCATTCGTTGATTGACTGTAAGCAAACGAACAGATCAAGGTGAAAAGAGTTGTGTAGATAATTTTTCTCATAGAATTCAGGGAGATCGCGCGTATTCAAAGATATGCATTATGAAAAAGAATTTCCAAGCAGGCTTTAAAACCGCACTCAGGTTGACTACATTTGCACCATGTTGAAATCAATGACAGGCTTTGGTAAAGCCACTGGAACTTTCCACACGAAAAAAGTGTCGGTAGAAATACGATCACTCAATAGTAAGTCCATCGACTTGAATGCGCGCATCGCTAGCCAATACCGCGAGGTTGAGCCTGCGATTCGCAAACTCGTTGCAACCGAACTCAGCAGAGGAAAGGTGGACGTTTCTGTTCAGATTGATAGCATTGGGGATGAAAGTGCCGTTAAGCTGAACAAAGGGTTGGCAAAATCGTATTACACAGATTTAAAAGCGCTGAATGACGAAATTGGAGAATCGACACAAGATTATCTACCGTTGATCATGCGCATGCCTGATATTTTCAACACGGAACGCGAAGCTCTTTCTGAAGAGGAAAAGACATGGATTCTTGACTTAGTGAAAGAAGCATCAGACAAACTGAACGAGTTCCGAAGAAAAGAGGGAATCGAATTAGAATCTGAATACTCCGACCGTATTGCTGAAATACGTGGATTTCTTGCTGATATTCCAAAGTATGAGAATGAGCGCATCGAGGTTATCCGTGAGCGCATGAAAAAAGGCTTAGAAGATATTCAAAACAAAAGTGGATACGACGAAAACCGTTTCGAGCAAGAGATGATTTTCTACATCGAAAAGCTGGATGTTTCTGAAGAAAAAATGCGTTTGTCCAATCACCTTGATTACTTTCTGGAAACAATGAAAACGAGCGTTGCTGGAAAGAAATTGGGATTCATTTCTCAAGAGATTGGTCGTGAGATCAACACACTCGGAAGTAAGAGTAATCACGCACAAATGCAGGTTCTCGTAATTGGAATGAAAGACAATCTGGAAAAAATAAAGGAGCAAATTCTGAACACTTTGTAGAATTTCTCGTAGGAACGAATATGAAACCTTTTGAGAACACTGGAAAATGCGTCATCTTTTCGGCCCCATCTGGAGCAGGAAAAACGACCATTGTGCATTCACTTTTAGACAAAGACCTTGGCCTCGAATTTTCAGTTTCTGCTTGCAGCAGAGACCCTCGCCCAAATGAAATAGATGGCTCCGACTATCATTTTCTGGGCATTGATGGCTTTAAGGAGAAAATAAAAGACGAAGCGTTCATCGAGTGGGAAGAGGTATATACGAACAATTTCTATGGAACTTTGCGATCAGAAATTGAGCGCATTTGGGCACAGGGGAAAACAGTCATCTTTGATGTGGATGTCATTGGTGGACTTTCCCTAAAAAAGTTGTTCCAAGAGGATGCATTTGCGGTATTCGTTCAGCCTCCAAGTTACGAAGAGCTAGAAAACCGCCTTCGTGGAAGAAGCACGGAAACAGAAGATAAGATTGCGCAACGCATGGAGAAAGCGCGAAAAGAACTCTCGTTTTCATCGGAATTTGACGTTGTGCTCATTAACGATAATTTGGATCAGGCCATTCTTGACGCGGAAAAAATGGTGCGCGAATTCATTGAAACAAAATGAAGGTAGGATTATACTTTGGATCGTTTAATCCGATTCATGTCGGACATTTGATCATCGCGAGTTACATGACCGAACACTCCGATTTGGATCAGGTTTGGATCGTCGTTTCTCCTCAAAATCCACTCAAAAAGAAGAAAACACTCCTTGCTGATTATCATCGATTAGCGTTAGTTCGCGCGGCTGTCGAAGATAACCCGAAATTGATCGTAAGCGATATCGAATTTCATCTTCCCATGCCAAGTTATACCTCAACTACACTGACGTATCTCAAGGAGAAGTTTCCGAAAAATGAATTTTCATTAATCATGGGTGAAGATAACCTGAGAACATTTCATAAGTGGTTCAACCATGACGTTATTCTGGAAAACCATACTGTTTACGTTTATCCGCGCGTACTTACCATTCAGGAATTGGAAGCTCAGAAAGACGATCAAACGGTTAAGTCAAATAACTTCGACGAGCACAAAAATGTCATTTTTTGCCACGATGCTCCGCTCATGAAAGTTTCATCTAGTTTCATTCGAAAGGCTATAGCTGAAGGAAAGGATGTACGTTATCTGCTAACAGAGCCCGTGCATAAGTATGTGGAGGAGATGCATTTTTACACGAAATAACTCCTGCTTCCGAGATTCATCTGCATTATTTCTCATGGCGTGATGGTTCCCTTAAACTTCTTCCAAAAGTAGCTCGAACCAATCGATATTCATGATTCAAATCACTGAATAAGAAGGAATC
>JBGCDF010000002.1:0-15181 GCA_045105095.1 Crocinitomicaceae bacterium
CCTTTGCTTCGGTGATACCAACGGAACAGCCTCCGTTTTTGCATCAGGGGGAACCGCACCTATTAATATCGATTGGGGAACCAATGACAGTAGCATGCTGACCCCTGGATATTCAACTTATACACTTACAGACAATTTTGGATGTTCAAAAACGGATAGTGTTTTTATCAATGAACCTACTCCTTTAGTCCTTACATTGACACAGCAGGAAGTTCTTTGTTTCGGAGACTCAACAGGATCAGCTACTGCGTTTATCTCGGGTGGAACTCCTAGCTATAACGTTCTTTGGTCAAATGGCGAGACAACAGACACGGCAAGCGGCCTTCCAGCTGGTGGGTATAGTGTAAATGTATCTGATGTGAATGGCTGCTCAATTCAAGATTCTCTTTTAATTGATGCTCCGGTCAGCGCAGTAGACATTGTATTAACTGGTCAAGATGTGCTTTGCTTTGGAGACTCAACAGGGTCAGCTAATGCGCTTATCTCAGGTGGAACTCCTAGCTATACCATTACTTGGTCAACTGGGGACACAACAAACACGGCAAATGGACTTACAACTGGCTGGTATAGTGTAAATGCATCTGATGTGAATGGCTGCTCAGTTCAAGATTCTCTTTTAATTAATGCTCCGATCAGCGTAGTAGACATGGTATTAACTGGTCAAGATGTGCTTTGTTTCGGTGACTCGACAGGATCAGCTAATGCGCTTATCTCAGGTGGAACTCCTAGTTACAACATTACTTGGTCAACTGGGGACACAACGGACACGGTAAATGGACTTACAGTTGGTTGGTACAGTGTAAATGTATCTGATGTCAATGGCTGCTCAATTCAAGATTCATTAGAAATTACGGAACCTCCGATACTTTCATTAACAGGAATAACGAATGACGAATTTTTTGGAAACGATGGGTCAATCGATGTAACCATTTCTGGAGGAACTGTACCATACTCGATTTCATGGACAAACGGTCTTCCTGCAGTGGAGGACCCTAGTGGTTTAACTTTTGGTTCGTATGAAGCGACCGTTACAGATGACCAAGGATGCACTATTTCGCAAGTATTTGTAGTCAACTCCCAAGTTGGAATTTCCGAACTATCTCAACCAAAGTTCACTATTTTTCCAAACCCTAATGAAGGTCGTTTTAATTTAATTCTAAGTTCCAGTTATGAATTCCTTCAAGTAGAAATCATCAACAGCCTTGGACAAGTCATCTATAACGATGAGCTTTCTGGTTCTTCGAAAGAAATTCAACTAGACGCTGCGCAAGTAGGTGTATATTTAGTTCGATTGTTCAACGATGAATTGAGCACCGTTAGAAGAGTTGTTATTAAATAATGATCATATTAAGCATATATCGGCTTGTACAGAGGCTTCTGATAAGCTAGACAGTGATCGTTCAGAAGACCCAGTCGAAGTTCAAAACGAAGAAATACCAGCTGAAGAAGCGACGCGAGCGAAAAGGGATTCAATTCGGACGGAGATTCAGCCCGAGGCCACACATCATGTTTTTGGCGTGAAGTATACGAACCGTAAAATGTACGAACGCTACAAGGCTGCGTACATGGCGTTCAAGAAATCGCTTCAACAGTTCGCTGATTAATACGACTAATTAGTTCTGCATTACATCTCATCCGGACTGCCCTTTATTGAAGCGAATCCACTCTTCCTAATTCTTGAAAGTGTACTCAAATGCAACAAAAATGTTGTGAATTACGAGATAGTTTAACAAATCAGGCATTAATACCCATGGTCAACTGGAAAAAGAACTTTTTCTTTGAAAAAAAATATATCACATGAAGAAACCATTACTTTCAACACTAAAAAGTGTTCTAAAAAAATCAACTCTGCTTGTTGCTCTTTCCCTGTCAGCAAATGCGCATTCGCAATGCTTCATTGACATCTCCATTGATTCTACAATCAACTGTTTTGGAGATTCAACAGGTGCGTTATCAGTTGCGGATCAGGTTGTAACTCCCTTAATGATCACAGAGGCCGATAGAAACTCGCCAGACTTGATCGAAATTCAAAACGTCACAGGTACAAACTTCGATGCAACTGGTTATTACGTAACATGTAGCGACAGTTACACCGATATCAATATTGCGAACAGCCTCACCTGGAACCTTTCGGGTATTGTTCCTGCTGGTTGGATCGACTACAGAATTGACAATACCGGAGCGAACTACTGGGGTAACAACTTGTTTTTCTCAGGAGGAAGCCCAGGATGGGTAGCCATTTGTGACGCTTCCCATAACGTTGTTGACATCTTTTTCTGGGAATGGAGTGCTGCTGACATTGCGACCTTCGCTCCTGTTGTAGCAGGTAATACCTTAATTCTCGATCCGACACAATGGGTTGGAGATGGTCTTACTGGAGGATGTTCATCAGGTTCAATGGTTCGATCTACCAACATAGAAACGAATACCAATGCTGATTGGACATGTGGATCTGGAGCTACTGCAGGTATTTCGAACATTACTATCTCGCCAGCTACAGGAGATCCAATCGTTTCTGTTTTATGGTCTACAATGGAGACTACCTTTGACATTACAAACCTTGCTGCTGGTACTTATGGCGTTCAAGTTACTTTCCAGGGTGGTTGTGTCGCATTTGATTCAGTTTCTATCACAGAACCTGCGGCATTAACGGCTTCTACTGTTACTACAGATGTTTTATGTTTCGGTGATTCAAACGGAACAGCTCTTGCCCTTGCTTCAGGCGGAACAGGACCAATTACTGTCGATTGGGGAGCAAATGACCCGAATGCATTATCTGGTGGATACTCTGCGTACTCGATGACTGACAGTCTTGGATGTATGGCAATGGACAGTGTTTTAATTAACGAACCAGCCGTATTAGACATCACGCTTACTGCTCAGAACATCCTTTGTTTTGGGGATTCTATAGGAGGATCAGCAGATGCAGTTGTGACTGGAGGAACTCCTAGTTACGTGTACTCATGGTCAAATGGGGACAATACAAGTACAACGAGCGGACTGTCTGCAGGCTGGTACGGTGTAAGTGTTGTTGATACAAACGGATGTACAGTTCAAGATTCTGTTGAAATTACTGAGCCAGCAGCAGCACTTTCAGTAAGTGGCACTACTACGGATGAAATCTCAGGAACTGACGGATCAATTGACCTTACAGTAGGTGGAGGTACATCTCCTTACACATATGCTTGGACAAACGGAGCTCCAGCAGTTGAAGACCCAACGGGATTAGTAGGTGGGACGTACGATGTTACCGTTACAGATGCTAACGGATGTACGATCACAGGTTCTTACGTTGTGAATTCACAAGTAGGTATTTCTGAATTGGATCAGTTACAGTTCAACGTATTCCCGAATCCGAACAGCGGTGAGTTCAAATTAACATTGAATTCGCATGTTGATGTAAACGTTCACGTATTAAACAGTCTTGGGCAAGTAATCTACAAAGATGCGCTTTCAGGTTCTTCTAAAGAGATCAAACTAGACGCTGCGCAAGTAGGAGTTTACTTTATACGATTGTTCAATGATGAATTGAGCACCGTGAGAAGAGTGGTGATTAAATAAATAGTCGCAAAAAAATAATTAGAGCCTGCTTCAAAAGAAGCAGGCTTTTTTCTTCTCTAGATCAGCCTCACAATCGTAAGAACATCTTCAGAATTTGCTTGAATGAAAGCCTTGCACCTCTGCTCTAGCTCCAGCGAAACCATTATCTTTGCTAAGAAAATTGAACGGTATGACAATTAGCGGTTTCACGATGGTGCGCAATGCGGACAACTATTATTTCCCAATTGAGGAATCCATTCGATCTATCTTGCCTATTGTAGATGAGTTCATCGTTGCGCTTGGAGACAACGCTGAGGATGATCGCACACGTGAAAAAATAGAATCTATCGGTTCGGATAAAGTGAAGATTTTCGATCGTGTTTGGTCGGAGCAAGAATTCGTAGATGGAAAGATTTTCGCCAATGAGACAACTTTCGCTTTGGAACAATGTTCTGGAGACTGGTGTTTTTACCTTCAGGCGGATGAAGTAATACATGAAAAGGATTTGGATGCCATTGTAACCGCGTGCGAAAAGCACAAAGATAATGATGATGTTCATGGCTTGCTCTTCGATTATTACCATTTCTTCGGAGACTACAATCACTATCTCCCTTTCCACGGATGGTATAAAAATGAAATTCGCGTCGTGAAAAACAATTGTGGCGTTTATTCCTACAAGGACGCTCAGTCATTTCGAAGAAATGATAATGAAAAGTTAAATGTCGCTAAAGTAGATGCACACATCTATCATTACGGCTGGGTTCGCCCTCCTGAGTTGATGCAATCAAAAAAGAAGGAACAGGATTCGATGCATCATGGTCGTGAGGTAATTTCTGGAGAGTACAAACTCAAGCCGAACGAATTCGATTATGGACCGCTCGGAAAGATTCCAACATTTAAAGGAACACACCCTGAAGTGATGAAAGACCTCATCGCTCGAATCGAGTGGAAACACAAATTGAATCAAACGAAAAATGGAAAATTGAACCGCCCAGCGATGAAGCACGAACAATTTAAGTATCGTTTTTTGAGCTCTATTGAGCGTATGATTGGGAGAGATTTCTTTCCGTACACGAATTGGAACAAGGTTAGATAGCCCGTTTTCAGAGGGATTCAGATTAGTAAGTGTTTTTTGGCACGGCGTTTGTTTTATACATAGCAACAACTTAAAAACACAACGCTATGAAAAATCAAGATAAAACAACAGCAATCGAGAAAATGTTAAACGGAACATTAGAAGATTACATTCTTTACATCAAAGGAATGGCAAAATTGAAATAACGCCCTTTACAACCAAGTATATATAAATCGTCTCTTCCGACCCCGATAGTTATCGGGATCTGAACGAGGCGATTTTCTTTTTTACTATAGTCTGACAGCGATCATACACACGTCGTCGACTTGCTCATTTTCGCCTTTCCAATTCTCATATAAATTGTCTATTAGCACTTCTTGTTCGTGCAACTCAATTGAACTGCGGCTGAGCAACTCTTTTTTCAAACGACCTGACCTAAACTTCTTATCTGCTTCTCCACCAAACTGATCAGAGAATCCATCAGAGAACATGTAGAGTATATCTCCTTGGAAAACATCTACTTCTCGATCAGTGAAATCTTTCATTTCCGGATAAGGACCAACAGGCTGTTTATCTCCTTTGTATTCCAAAAGATGATGACTCGCACCATTCAAGGTCCTATCGGCGTCATTGGCCTCCATAAGATGATCATTACTTCGAACGATCCACAGCGGGTTATTCGCTCCAGCGAAGACCACTTTCTTCCCTGCCTTATCAATAGCGCACAAGGAAATATCCATTCCATCCTCCACTTGCTTGTCACTTCTTCCGAAGGTCTCCATCACAAGCTCACGCGTACGTGAAAGTATCTTACTTGGCTCGGTGATACCAAATTCTTTCAAGACTCTACTCAAGGCGTTACTACAGACAACACTCACGATCGCTCCAGGAACGCCGTGCCCTGTGCAATCTGCCGCGGCGATATAAATTTTGTCACCAAACGTTTCGAACCAATAGAAATCCCCACTGACCAGATCCTTCGGCTTGAAAATCAAGAAGCTTTCTGGAAAATGCTCTTCGATTTCCGTTCGCTTTGGAAGAATTGCAGACTGGAGTCGCTGGGCATAAGCGATTGATGAAGAAATTGATTTGTTCTTATTGTCTACAACGTTTTTCTGATGATTGATCACCTCGTTCTTCTCAGATAGGAAATCATTTAATCGTCTTCGTCTTCGGTTGGCATAAATGAAAAATGACAATGAACCGATGAGTACCAGACCTCCTAAAATCCCAAGTGTAATCCATGTTCGCTGTTCAGCAATTTTCCGTTGATCTTTTTCTCGCTTTAAATCGAAACTTTCGACCATCTGAAGGCTATCTTGCTTACTTTTCGATTGAACCTGATACTTCACCTCAGCAGTCAAAATTTCTCGGTTTTCCTTCTGTCCGTCTGCAATTTTCTTTAATCGAACGTACTCTTTCAAATAATCGTAGGCCTGTCTATACCTTCCAAAACGGGCACTTGATTTTGAGGAAATCTTATTAAATCGTTCCAAATGATGCGACAGATCATATTCCAGAATTAGCTCTCCCGCCCTGTCCAAGAGAGCGTCCAAACTATCCGGTGAAAGATTCTTGAATTGATAGTCTGCCAATCCCAAAAGACCGAATACGATTCCATCACGATTCCCAAGTTGCTCATCAATTTCAAGTGCTTCCAGCAGCAAAGATCCTCGCTCTTGGATGGATAAATTCGAACCTTTCATTGAGGCATATGAATACAAAGCATCGGTTATCTGAGATACATAATTACTATCTTCTGCTATCTTGATTCCCTTCTTAAAATAATACTCTGCGCTATCAATATTATTGATCTTCTTGTGAGAGTTCGCAATGGCACAGTAAGAAATTGCCTCTCCTAGTGTGTTCTTCGCCGCAATTTCCCCAGCTAAACTTTTTCGCTCGTATTCGAGTGCTTTATCATACAATTCCAAATCGTTGAAAATTCCAGCAATGTTGCTAAGCGCATAGTTTTTTCCTTCTTGAGCTCTTCCCCTATCTTCCTCATTCGGGGCATTTGATAAAATCAGATCGTTTTGATGAACTGACTTCAAATGGTAATCTAAACTTGGAACATAATCCTTCATATCGAAACAGATATTTCCTAGATTCCCATAAGCATCCGCTATTCCCTGCATGCTTTTGGTCTTGATAAAGTTTGAGAGTGATTTTGAAAAATAGACTTTCGCTCGCTTGAAATTTGAGTTGTCCTGATAATACCATCCTTTGAACTGATTCGCTCGTCCCATCAAGACCATATCTCCTGTCTGTTCAGCGGCCCACAATGATGAATCTGAGTAAATTCGAGCTTTGATTGTATCGGAATATTCGTATTCTTGAAACAATTCAAACAATCGAATCACGTCCTTTTCTTGTTCACTCGTCTGAGCGCTCATATCAGCAACAAAGCAAAACAAAAAAGCACTAGTTAGGATATGTCGTAGTGTCGTTGGCATCTAAACAAAAATACGGAAATTTCAGACGAATAATACCTCTCGAGCAATTCCTGGGGTTTTGGTTATCATGACCTTAGCTGTCGCCTCGTTTTTGTATCTTTCCATTTGCTAAAAATGAATTTTAACTCCTTCACATGTTAAAGAATGACTTTCTACTGAATCCCGAATACCGACACCTGAATCACGGTTCTTTCGGTGCGTGCCCAAAACCGATCTTTGATGATTATCAGCATTGGCAGTTGAAATTAGAGCAGAATCCTGTTCAGTTTTTTGTTCACGACGGGAATAAACAATTGGAAAACTCAAAACAAGCGTTGGCTGATTACATCAATTGTGATAAAGACGATTTAGTCATGACGATGAACCCTTCTTACGCCATCAATATTGTTGCGAAGAGTTTTCATTTGGAAGTTGGAGATGAAATCCTTGCTACTGACCATGAATACGGGGCCTTGGATAGAACCTGGAACTACTACTGCAAGAAAGCAGGTGCACGTTATGTTCAGCAGGAAATTCCCCTAGGCATTCAATCGAAAGAAGAATTTCTCGATGCTTTTTGGAAGGGGTATACACATCGCACCAAAGCCATTTTTATTAGTCAGATTACGAGTATGACGGCGACTATTTTTCCTGTGAAGGAAATTTGTGAACGCGCCAAAGAGCTTGGGTTGATTACCATTGTTGATGGAGCACATGTGCCTGGACATATCCCATTGGACTTATCCGATCTGAAAGCGGATATCTACACCGGAGCTTGTCACAAATGGATGCTTGCTCCAAAGGGATGTGCGTTTCTGTACATTACCAAAGAATTTCAAAATGACTTCGATCCACTTCTCATTAGCTGGGGATACGATTCAGATATGCCAGGTAAATCGAAATTTCTCGATTACCATCAATTGCAAGGAACGCGTGATTACGCAGCTTTTTTAACGGTACCAAAGTGCATTGAGTACCTCAACAAGAACAATTGGTGGGAAGTGTCTTCCAACTGCAAAAAGATGATTTTGGATAACTATGAAGATCTGTGCAACCTAGCGGGGACTAAACCGATAGTTGCTGTCAATTCTGAGTTTCTGGGACAGATATGTAGTGTGCCTATTCCTATTTCCGACCCAAATGAGTTGAAATCGATGCTTTACAACGAATACAAGATCGAAATTCCTGTATTCCAATGGAAGGATAAAGTCTTTTTGCGACTATCGACCCAGGCGTATGTTAATCAGGAGGACGTCGATTATTTAAAGAAAGCGTTGGAGGCGTGTAAATCCAAAATTGTAAGTTGGGGAGTATGAAATTGGTTCTATTTTTCTGTTTATTATTTATTGCTTCTCATGCCTTTGGACAAGATCAACTGGGGTCGCTAATGACTTTCTCGAAACCTTCTGAGAAAGTTGAGAGTCTCCTAGTAATTGATCGTAGACGTCTTGAAACCCGAGTAAGCAGCTTGTATTTCGAACTCGGCGGATCAGGAGGTTTTGGTTCATTCAACTACGAGTGGAACTTCAAAACACAAAACGAATTTCGCTGGATGCTGAGAACAGGAATTAGTGGAACCTACATTGACCAAAACAACGGGGCCGCGATCATTTTTCCAGTAATGGTGCATGGTATTTATGGAAAGAAGCACGGATTGGATGTCGGAATTGGACAGGCTCTAACCATCACAACTCGCGGAAGCTTTTTCGTAAGAGCTCCCATTTCAGTTGGGTATCGATTAGAGCCCAGTAGAAAAAGAATCTTCTATCGCTTCGCCTACACTCCAATCATCTCTTATCTAATCGATTTTCAATGGCAACATTGGGCTGGTATTACCATAGGATACAAACTCCGTCCAAGGTTCTGATACATTTCAAAAAATGTCATTCATAAATTGAAATGTGCTATTCATAAACTTCCAAAGAAATAAAAAGTAGCAATTAATAGATTAGCGGTCGTCACTAAAAAAAACGATCATGATCAAAAAACTCCCATTCGCCTTAATCGCAGGCTCACTCCTATTTGCAAACTTATCGTGTAAAAAAGAAGTCATTAATCCCACGAAATATGGAACAATTGAAGACGATTGCGAAGAATGTCAAGAATTAGAAAAGAACAACGGAACAATTTACTTCACGCGCTGTCCAAATGTCAAAAATAAAAATTTGGGTGATGATATCTGGGTATCAGGTAAAGTGTATGATCCTACTGGTGTAAGTTATGGCGTTGATGACGTTCACATATATGTTCTTGATTGGACGCCTGATGCACCTCCTCCCCTGGTTAGTGGACTTACGATAGATGAATTCACTTATTCTGAAGATGGACTTTATCAAATCTTCCAAACACCAAGTGATTTCATTCTTTTCGATCCGAATGGACCGTCACCAATAGGTCATACCTACACAATTCTTTCTGAAGCCGTTGATGCAAATGGTGTTGTTATTGAATCTATGGAATGTTCTATTAAAATAACTGAGCCTCTTGTAAAAGGGATCAAAGGTGTGAAGACAAAGGTCGTTGAAAGGAATAATGGAACAGCTGAATTACAGGTCGTTGTAAATCCAAGAGACTACATCGTCTTGGACTGGAAATCAAGCGATCAACTTACTATTAGTTATGATCAAGTATCAAATAATCCCTTATTACATGCTGGAAACGAATACACCTTGGATTTTGCACGAATGAAAGACAATGGAAATTTACTGTTCAAAACTACGCTTTCAGGAGCTACTAATTTTGACCCAAGCATATCAAATTCAGTTGACACTAAGTGGTCGATCAGTGAAGAAGAAGTCGATCCATTTGATATTACTATCCATCGCTCCTTAACCCAAGAAAACATCAATTGTTCAGTTGAAGGAATGAAGTTGATTGACAAACGCTTGAACACCTATATCAATGCGATTACAGCGAACTTGAACAATGATGGAACAGTCACAGTTAATATCAAACGAACGCAAAAAGCACTTCTAGCAAATGGCAATGATGTATCCTACGCTAGAATCACATTAATGAATCCAGAAGATAATAGTTTGCAACAAAGTTATGATCGTTATGAGTGGGATTATGATGGAGATGGCGCAAGTAATTATTCACAAGCATCTCTTGAGGAATTATATGCTGGAATGTGGGACTTTGATGGAGATGGTTTGAACGACTATGAACCGAAGAAAAAGTATAAACTAAAGAAATTGAATATGGGTTATATGAGTTCTACGAGTCAAGTATGGGTGAACGACGTTATGGACACACGCATTGAACTCTTCGACAGGTTCAACAATTCTATGGGCTTCATTGAACAGTTGGTTACTGTAGAACAATAACAAATATAACAGGCAAGGGTTCAAGTATGAGTCCTTGCCTTATTGTCACTAACGCTCACCAATCCTTTAATTAAGCTTATAACTGATGATTTTCGTATTTTTAGAATACATTTTATCAGATAATGAATAAAGCCAGTCTAATTATTGCAGCAGTTCTTATGCTGTTGGGGTGTAATAAGAAAAAATTCTTTGACGGACCCAACTCTTTTTCAGATGGTTTCGAGAGCTACGCTAGTTTTGATGATTTATTGATTGATGATGATGTTCATTGGTCATCCACTCAACAAACCTATGATGCCAACACAATTTCTCTCTCTACCGAGCAAACCCATTCAGGGGCTACAAGCCTAAAGTTTGATGCTCTTGGAAGTAGCGACGAAAAACTGTCAAAGTGCAGCATATTTAAACAGAATATGGCCTTTTTTGAAGGAGAAACTGTGCGATCTTCCATTTGGTACTATATCGATGGAGAACAGGAGTTAGACTGGTTATTTTTGATGGATCTGGAAGAACAAGCCTTTATTGGTGCTGGACCAGGAATGCGTGTTGCGAATGTTGGAACCGAAAATTATGCAGCAGTCGAATTCAAACTCAAGGAAGATGATTTGAAGCAGGAAGTAACTAGCTTTCCGCGTAATCAATGGTTCAAAATCACGCTGGAGACCCTTCTCTCTCAAAAGAAAAAAGGCTGGGTGAAATTATATCTCGATGACCAACTAATCATCGATGGAACCAACATCAGAACCCTTCCGAAAGACAGATTGTATCATCAGCAAGGAACTAAAGGAATGTTCACCTCTATTGAAATTGGAATTACGGCTAACCCTTCTTCAAATCCCGCTATAGTTTACGCCGATGACTTCTCAATTGAAGTAATCAATTGAGGCAAAAAAAAATCGAATAGTTCTATTTTGAATTGAACTTTTTAGTTAACTTAAATAGGATGACGACAGAAAACCAGATCGAAACGAACAGGATTGCCGAGTTCACAGAACGCTTTATTAATCAGACCAAACGCACTATTTTCCTAACTGGAAAAGCAGGAACTGGTAAGACTACTCTTCTTCAAAAAATCGTAAAATCGACATACAAGCAAGCTGTAATTGTGGCTCCAACAGGAATTGCAGCACTGAATGCTGGAGGTGTAACCATTCACTCGTTTTTTCAATTGCCTTTTGGTGGGTTTATTCCAGATTTCAATGCAACGTTCAATGAACAAGTGAGACTTGAAAGTAAGTCTACATTACTGCGTCATTTCAAGATGAACAATCAGCGTAGGGCGATAATTCGAAACCTAGAATTATTGATCGTGGACGAAGTGAGTATGCTACGTGCAGATTTGCTTGACGCTATGGATTGGATGCTTCGGAATGTTCGAAAAATCAACCAACCGTTTGGAGGCGTTCAAGTATTGTTTATCGGTGATTTATTGCAGCTTCCGCCAGTTGTCAAACAAATGGAATGGAATTACCTGCGTAACTATTACAAAAGTCCTTTCTTCTTTGATGCTCAGGTAATTCACGAAGTGAAGCCGCTGTACATTGAATTGGAAAAGGTATACCGACAGGCGGATGAAACCTTTATTCGAATATTGAATAACCTTCGGAACAGCAATATTACAGACGAAGACGTTAAGATCCTGAATTCTCACGTCGATCAAAATTTTGACGCAACCAAGCACGATGACTACATCACACTTACAACGCACAATGCCGATGCAGATAAGATTAACCGTGAGGCCCTCGATCGACTGGATACCAGAGTGCATCGCTATACTGCTGACGTAACAGGAAAGTTCCCAGAACATCTCTACCCTCTTGACGAGACGATGGAACTCAAATTGGGTGCACAGGTAATGTTTATCAAAAATGACATTTCGCAGGAAAAGAATTTCTACAATGGAAAGATGGGTAAGATCATTTCGCTGGACAGAGATGAAGTGAAAGTAGAGTTTGCCAACGAAAAGAAAATCATTGAAGTCGAGAAGTACGAATGGAACAATATTCAATATACACTGAACCCATCAACAGGCGAAGTGGAGGAAAAAGTATTGGGAACTTTCGTTCATTATCCTCTAAAGTTGGCTTGGGCGATTACCGTTCATAAAAGTCAGGGTCTGACCTTCGATAAGGCCATCATTGATGTTTCGAAAGTCTTTGTTCCCGGACAATCATACGTTGCACTTTCTAGGTTGCGTTCGTTAGATGGATTGGTTTTATTGAATCCTATTCTGCCGAGTCGACTATCGACAAACGTCGAAGTTGCGGCCTATACGAAAGCCAATGATGGATCTGAAGATCTTGAGAAATCGCTTGTCGACGGAACCTATGAATATGCACATAGTATGCTCCAACGAGCTTTCGATTGGATGGAGTTGATGAACAAGTGGCATTCTCACAAGGCAACATATAAGAACCAAGGTTCGAAGTCAACGAAAGGCAAGAATCAATCGTGGATGATTCAGCAGGTTCAGCAATTGGAGGGAACAATGGAAGCTTCTCGCAAGTTTCGAAATCAAATTAACAAGCTCTTTCTTCAAACCAACACGGATTTGAAGTACGTTCAGGAACGTGTCGAGGCGGCCTACAATTACTTCTTCAAAACATTCGATGGAATTCTCTATTCGAACCTAAAAAAAATGGCTGAGCTGCAGCAAAAAAGCAATACGAAGCAGTACAACGAAGAGTTGGAAGAACTGGATCAGTTGATGACAGAAACGATCATTCGATTGAAAAAGTCGAAGCAACTTATCCACTCGATTGTGAACGAATTACCACTGGAAAAGGATCAGAAATGGGAAAATGAAATTATCGCCTATAAGGAACGAATGATCGAACTGGTGAAGCAGGAAATGCGACAAGAAAACGCCACCTTCGATTTCGACACCGATTTCATCCAAGTGAAAACAAAACGTGAAAAAAGAGCCACGAAGAAGAAGAAGAAATCAACTTATGAGATTACTCTGGAGCTACTTAAAGATGGAAACTCCATGAAGGAAATCGCTCAGGAACGACAGTTGAGTACTCAAACAATTACGGCACATTGCGAACGCTTGCTTAAAACGGAGAAAATTGAATTACGCGACTTACTGGAAGCTAAGCGAATTAATCAATTGAGCGATGTCTTTGATGAATATGAAGGAGGTTCACTCACTGACCTAAAGGAAAAAGTAGGGCGGAAATTCACGTGGGATGAGTTGAAGCTGTATCGAGCTTCTTTGGTTGTCTAAGCAAACATAATCGCCGTATACTCTCACCCGATGTAATTTTCAAACTACTAATTTTAAGTTATTTGGTCTCATACCGTCTAACACGGAAAGTATCCATTTCATGAAACTACAATACTCCACATTTAAAGATGAGGACCTATTCGTTCTGACAGATTTCAATTGTGAACCGGCACAGCAACTACTCAATCAGAAAGGATTATACAAAGTTGTTTGGTCAAGAGAGACTGATTTAACCATATCCATCGATGGTTACGACGTTCCTGTGAAAAAAGACCATGTAATCTTTTGTACCCCGTTGAACGTTATGGAGGTTCCAATAGATACCGCCGGGATCATCTCATTTGTTTTCAATAAAGAGTTCTTCTGCGTTCAAACACATGATGAGCAGGTATCATGTAATGGTTTTCTATTCTTTGGATCTTCTCAACCACAAGTAGTGGAACTATGCGAAAAAGAGAAATTACACTTCGAAATGATGCTTTCTCAATTCCAGGAAGATTTCAATACGAAAGACCATTTGCAGGGAGAAATGCTTCGGTCCTCTCTCAAACGGATGCTCATTATGTCTACGCGAAAGCTCAGCGAAAAAACTCCAGAACTCTCAGTCAATGGCATTGGCATGGAAACCATTCGTCGTTTTAACCTACTAGTAGAAGAACATTTTCGAGAAAAGCACCAAGTTCAGGAATACGCAGATCTACTGTTCAAGTCTCCCAAAACTCTTTCGAATTTATTTCATAAGTACGGTGAGAAAACACCCTTGCATGTGATACACGAACGGATCATTCTTGAAGCCAAACGCCTTCTGCTCTATTCGGATAAAACGACCGACGAAATAACCAGTTTTTTAGGGTATGTCAATCCTGGACATTTCTCAAAGTTTTTTAAAAAGCACGAAGGACTGAGCCCTAGCGCATTCAGACAACAAAAACGCGCACTCGCGGATTTCTAGCGGAACTTCTTTTCAAAAAAGCACTCATCTTTTCCGCTGATCGGTGAGAAAAGGAAAAATTGACCAGTAAGAGGGAAAATTGCACCTTCTACCATCACCATGATCTCCTCACCTTTGTACTCACAATATTAATCGAACAAATAAAAAGGATCATCATGAAAAGAAACATTGCAAAAATAATCGGGATTGTAGCCATTTCATTCTCAGCATTTCAACTAAGCGCTCAAACAGAAAACATCAAACTTACTCAAACGGAAGGTGCCTTCGAAACAACGGAGTTGACACTAAATTCTGGAGATTATCTATTTGAAATTGAGAATGATGGTGTGGACCGTGAAGTAGGATTCGTTTTAGTTCCTGAAGGAAAATACGACGCGATGGATCACATCAAAGAAGCGTACGTTAAAGCACCCGTTGCGAATGGATCATCGTCGATGACGAACGTTGTTTCTTTGGCCCCTGGTACCTACGAATACTTCTGTCCATTGAATCCAACACCGAAGTACACATTAACGGTTGTGGACAAAGTTGAGACAATCAAGTTGGCTCAAACACCTGGGAAATTCACGAAGAAAAAAGTGAAAGTTTCTCCAGGAAACTACCAATTCGAAATTGCGAATGATG
>JBGCDF010000003.1:0-5802 GCA_045105095.1 Crocinitomicaceae bacterium
GGGATACTTATTTCGTCCGTATTTTGAACTTCGATGCGTTCGATGGAACCATGGACATATGTATCACCGAAATTATCGTAACTCCTCCCCCAACCAATGTAAACTGTGGTGTTCCAGACCCTATTTGTTCTGGAACTCCGATCAACTTTACAGCACAGGCGAATGGAACACAGGCGGCCATAATCGATCCTGGAAACAACTACGATTGCTTGTTTACCTCTCCGAACCCATCTTGGTACTATCTTGAAATTGACACCGGCGGAGATTTGGCAATTGACATTACAGCAGGCTCTGATATTGACTTTGCCATTTGGGGACCATTTGCTGATCTTGCGACGGCTATTACAGATTGTAACTCGTATGGGGTACCAGTAGATTGTAGTTTCTCCCCTGCACCTGTTGAGTTAGCAAGCGTTAATGGAGTGTTGGCAGGAGAAGTATATGTTCTACTTGTAACGAATTTTGCAAACACGGTACAAACTATAAATCTGGTTGATGCCCCTGGAAACTCGGCACTTACTGACTGTTCAAATGTTCCTCTACCTGTTGAACTCATTCACTTTTCAGGAATGAGAAATGATCGTGAGGTAATGCTCAACTGGACAACTGCTACCGAGTTAGACAATGATTATTTTGTAGTCGAAAGATCTGATGATGGACAGGAATGGCAGGCTTTCGATCTTGTTTTTGGATCAGGGACGTCAACTGAAGTAACGGACTATGAAGTAACGGATTCATCTCCTTTTGACGATGTGACGTATTATCGACTTCGACAAGTCGATTACAGTGGAAACATGAATTTTTCAAAGGTTATCGCAGTTGATCGCCAACAATTCACATCCTTGGAAATTTATCCTAATCCAGGCAAGAATTCTGTCACGGTGCGCTCTGAAAGAAATTACGAGCAACTTAAGGTTACCGATATACATGGAAAGGAAATCATATCATTAGAAGGTTTGGATGAATACCAGACTCATCTTGAAGTAGCTGACTGGAAGAACGGTATATACTATGTAACCCTTTCCTCTTCATTTGGTGCTAGAACAGAGCGTCTAGTGATTCTTAGATAGTTCTTAGTGTCGCTATGCTTGTTTGAAAATAGTTATTTTCGAGATTTACCCTCTTTCGGATTGCATCATTTCAAACAAAAACTATCAGGTTGAACGATCATTACCTCTTTACGTCTAAACGACTCGGATTCCGAACTTGGAGCTCTGAAGATTTATCACAATTGGCGGAAATGTGCGCCGACCCAGAGGTCATGGAACATTTCCCCTCTCCCCTGACTCTCAAAGAAAGTGAGCGTCTTTTAGAAAGACTTCGCGGTCATTTCAATAAGAACGGATATACGTATTTCGCAGTAGAAGTGTTAGCCACCGGAGAATGGATTGGATTTGTCGGGCTTGCTTATCAAGAATACGTAACAGACTTTACCCCTGCTACGGATATCGGATGGCGCCTCAAAAAAGATGCCTGGGGAAAAGGATACGCAACTGAAGGAGCAAAGCGATGTCTGGAATTTGGATTCAGCGATATTCGTCTTGATAAGATTGTTTCAGTCTGTACTTTATACAATTCAAAATCTGAAAGTGTGATGCAGAAAATTGGTATGATCAAGAAAGGTGAATTTGATCATCCTTCCTTAACGGAATATCCAGAGCACGAAAGATGTATTTTGTATGAGGCTCATAATTTCATGTAAAGATTGAATACTAACATTCATGCGCAAACACTACCTATTCCTGTAGCTAGTTGAAGATACATATTCCAACATCAACTTTCTTGCTTCTTGAGCTATAGAAACGAACTCTGCGCGGTATCCGAATTTGTCTTTACCGCGACTTCGACTTGCTCTAGCAATCACCTTATTGAATGATGCATCCGATCGATACTTCGATTCTCTCAAAAGCATCCCGAATTCTGCAACGGCCGAGGCGAACAAGAAATTATCGCTGTTGTCTTTACGAACTTCATAGTTGACTTTCTTCGACAACAAAATACTTCTTGAGGAACTTGGTTTTTTGTATCGAAACTTAATGAAAGCCAGTTCATCTTTCACACCTTTGGAATTACCTGAACCACGCGTTTGATAGCGTAAATTCTGGGCTGGTTGAGCGTCTTTATCTTCTTGCAAAACGATTTCGTAAATGGCAACAACCGTGTGTCCAGAACCAAGATCACCTGAATCCTTAGTATCATCATCGAAATCTCTCGATTCCATCACTCGATTCTCATATCCCAATAGTCGATAGGATTTTACGTAATCCTGGTTAAACTCTACTTGTAGTTTTACATCTTTCGCGATTGTAACAAACGTTCCACCGATCTCATCGACTAACACTTTCTTTGCTTCCATGAGGTTATCGATGTATGAATAATTTCCATTCCCATTATCGGCTATCTTCTCCATTTTGGAACTCTGCAAATTCCCTGTACCGAATCCTAGTACGGATAAAAAGATACCCGATTCTCGTTTCTCTTCAATTAACTCTACCAAAGCATTATCATCGGAAACACCCACGTTAAAATCACCATCGGTTGCCAATAGAATTCTATTATTCCCTTTCTTCAAAAATTCTTCTTGGGCCAATTTATAGGCTAACTCTATCCCTTCTCCACCAGCTGTAGATCCTCCAGTACTCAACGATTCAATTGCTTCATAGATCTTTTCCTTGTATTTCCCTGAAGTTGATGGAAGAGCCAATCCAGCCGCCCCTGCATACACGACAATGGCAATTTTATCATCAGCATCCATTTCCTGGACGATCATTTTCATGCTTTGTTTCAAGAGTGGTAATTTATCTCTGTCGCTCATTGAGCCTGAAACATCAATTAAAAACACCAAATTATTCGATTGTGTTTCTTTGAAGTCGATACTTTTTCCTTTGAGAGCAACTTGCAACAATAGATGATCTTTCTCCCATGGACATTTTCCGACTTCAGTTGTGATTGAAAATGGATGACTACCAGTAGGTTCGGGTAAATCATAGTTGAAATAATTAACCATTTCTTCCAATTTTACTGCATTTTTTGGTGGAAGGAAACCAGAACGAACGAAACGGCGAACATTGCTATATCCAGCCCCATCTACGTCAATTCCGAAAGTAGAAAGTGGTTTAGAATATGGTGACTCGAATGGATTTTCTTTGAACTTCTCGTAGTACTCGTAATAATGATCTACTTCGTATTTCTCTTCTGGAGCAATGTATTCTTCCTCTTTACGTTGATTTCCAGATGATTGATTACCATTATTCCACTGGTATGAGTTGGCATCAACATCCATAGTTGAAAATGCGGCTTGATTGGCTGAAATGGAATAGTTAACCGTTCCATCATAAAAAGAAGTAATAATCGATTCTGAAGTTTTCTTTCTATTCGATTCCTTATAAACAACATCTTTCTCTGACTCCCATTGAATCAAGTTTCTATCTTCTCTCGGTGCTTCTGTTGCATCCGAAACAGGAGTTTCACTAATGACCATTTCCGTGCCGACCATAGAATTGTCTCTCAATATGAAGAACGCAAGCACTACGGCAGCTGCCGAGGAAGCGATCCAGATAAAGCGCTTTCTATTTTTCTTCTTCTGAATACGTTGTTCAATGGCATCCCAATTAGAACTATCAGGGACATATGTATCTAGTTTATCCTTGTTGCTTTTGATATATTTTGAAAATGGATCTCTCATGATAACATAGCTTGTTTAAGTGACAATTGCAGCAACTTCTTTGCTCGCACGAATTGTGATTTTGAAGTGGACGCACTAATATTCAATTCTTTGGAAATTTCTTCGTGCTTGAAGCCTTCGAATGCTTTCAGCGTAAAAATAGCCTTACAACCAGATGGCAGTTTTTCAATTGCCTCGTTCAATAATTTAGGCTCCAGCGTCAACTTCTCATCAGAAATAGTATCTGCGATGTCAAAATCTAAATGAAGCAATTCAAATTTGTTTGCGCGAAGCTTATTCAAACACACATTGATCGTAATCTTTTTCAGCCACGCACCAAAGGTCACTCGTCCATCAAATCGTTTGAGATTCTTAAACGCATTCACAAAGGAATCTTGTAGAGCCTCCTGCGCATCTCTATTATTACCGAGTATTCTGACTGTCGTTGAATACATAGCCACGGAATAACGTTCGTATAGCGCTTTCTGCGCTTTAGGATCGCTCTTCGAACAATGCTCTAACAACTCCTCTATGGTCAATTTAGAATAATTCAATCGCTTCTTTTCTTATAAATACACTACCTTCCTCAAAAAGTTGGAATCGTTTTAAAAAATAATTAGAAAACCTTCAAAATTTGTTTCCAGCATGCACATCTTTCAATCTGAAAGATGTTAAATCATTGCATAGTCTTTAAGTTAAATATCTACAATATAGCTTACTACCTATTAAAACTAATTCGGAAAACACTATCTAATTACTACAGTTAAGCGCATTGGTATTCAAGTAAATAAGTCCTATCTTCACAGGAACCACACCACTAGAATAAGATCCAATGGGATTTGCAAAAAAAAATAACCAAAACGAGTCAAACAGCTCAGCTTCGTCTTTTATCAATAAGAAAGGATCGGATACTTTCTTAAGTCAAGGATTTGAAAAGAAGCCACCTTTTATTGCACCCTCTAATGTTCAGGCGAAACTATCCTTTGGGAGTTCCAACGATAAATTTGAGCAAGAAGCTGATGATACGGCTGATAACGTTGTACAAAAGCTAGCAGCTAATCCTTCGGCCGTAGGCGCTCAGAGTGAAGAAGAGAATGGAAATACCAGCGAGAGCAAAGATCAACCGATTTCGGAAATATCAGCGAAACCACTAGTAAGCAGTTCTATTCAGAAGTCAGAAGGTGAAGCGACCGAAGATTCAGAAAATGATGAGGCGCAATCGGAAGAGATTCCTGAAAACTTCCAAGGTGGCCTAAGTTCCTCTAAAGGGAGTGGCGATGCTTTACCCGAAGAGGTGAATGATAAAATGGGGAAAGCGTTTAACGCAGACTTCAGTAATGTTCGTGTTCACACCGGCGCGAGCGCAGTTCAGTTGAATCGACAAATTGGAGCGCAAGCATTTGCCAATGGAAGGGATATCTATTTTAATAAGGGAAAGTATTCTCCGAATTCTAAGGCGGGTGCGCATTTACTTGCTCATGAGCTGACACATACGATTCAGCAAGGAGCTGTGAAGCAATCAAAAAACGGAAACAATAAATCGATAAATGGTACCGCTGGCCCATCAATCCAGGCAGCTCCAATTTTAACGGGAATAAATGTTCCTACGGAAATCGGTGTTGACCGAACAATTCGTGCGAGTGCGGTAATTGCTCCTGGAGAATCGAGACGAACTCCTCTCACATGGTCTCTCGTTGGTGCTCCTGCTGGCATTGCCATTACAGGTACGGGCAGAAGAGTCAGGATTACCGCTGATCCAGCTTCACTGGCATCCGCAGGATCTACGTTTCAGCTAAGCTGTACAGTGACAGGAGATGCTGCCGACACCTTCACTTCGCCAAATATTACCTTAGTCGCGGTCACTGGAATCACATTTACAGCGGCGCCTGCCTTCGCAAATCAGCCGACTGTCTTTCCTGCTCCATCAGTATTCCCGCCGAATACTGCCGATCCAAACCGACAAGGTGTAGCAGGAAACACGGCTACCGTTAATGTTGTAACCAATCCTGTTGGTAGAGCCAATACCGTCAGACTTGTACGCAGAAGAGGCGCTAATGTTGCAGGAAATGTAATTACCCCTGGAGCCAGAACCGGACCTATTCCTGTTCGCGTAACAGATAATGCGACAGGTGCACGTA
>JBGCDF010000004.1:0-10434 GCA_045105095.1 Crocinitomicaceae bacterium
AGGAGTGCTCCATGGTAATACAAATCTCCGTGATGTCTGTGGCAGACGTAACCGCTTGATTCGAGGCAAAACAGTCTACAGTAATATCAGTTGAGTATGACACCCCAGAACCATCAGGAAGGAATGTGGTCCCCGCAACTGGCGGCGTACAATCCAGAGTAATCTGAGTTGGGGTAACTACTCCCGTTAAGGTATTTGTCTCTCCCAAACAGATCACAGGGTTCGTTACAAAACTTCCTGCAAAGGTTGGATCGTCTGATACTCGCACAAGGATGTCAACATCTATCGTAGAATTACATCCGTTCACATCAATTATCTGAAGGTCTACCTGATAAATTCCTGGAGTACTATATGTGTGGTTCACAATCTGACCTGTTGGAGTTCCACCGTCACTAAACGTCCAATTGAATGTCGATGTAGCATCAGACTGAGCGTATGAAGTATTGTTCTGTGGATAAGTTCCTGTTCCGGTAAACGTAACGATATCGCCTTGACAAACATCAATGTAAGTTCCTCCAACTATTGGCTGATTTGCCGTTACATTTGGAACAATTGTTTGACATGGAGAGGTACATGAAATATTAGCGGTCCATCCGAGATCATTTACTGAACCATCAGATGTAAAAACAAACGTAAGACAACCAGACGCGTTACTTGCCTGAACGACTCCAGGTCCAGCAGTCCCTGTGTACGTACCAAGTGTAGGTCCAGTTGTGGTACTTCCATTATAGATCGTTAAGAAATCGAAACCATTTTCTAAAGAAAAAGTTGTGAAATCCATCTGCAATTGAGACCCAGGAGTTGACGGACAAATAGTATACGTGAAATTAGAATTGATGGCATAATCTCCCGAATTACCAGCTCCTGTGCCACCAGGATCAGCAAAAACACCAAAACAACCAGTATCCTGATTACTGTTCGACATTATATAAGTTTGAGAATAGGACGCGCTTGCTAAGAAAAATATCGAAACAAGAGTAATGAGTAGTTTTACTTGCATAGTATTATTTTTTCTTAATGAGCTAAAATGCTGGACTGATTATCAATCACAATAACCAGATTCACTCCTTGCAGTCTGTAAACTTGAGATTCTGAACCTGGGAAAAGGTTTGTGCTTAAAGGATTGAAGTTCCCTGAAGTGTATTCTTGCAAGAAAGACTGAATGGAAATCGTACTGGACGATTTGGATCGAAGAGGGATCTGAGTCAATTCAGGAGCAGTAGTGTACTTATCATTGATAGGCACCACATGAAATCCGTAAAGCGCATACTTTTCGAGTAATTCCACTTTCCCCGGATTTGAAGATAGCATTTGGTTGTACTCAGTATCTCCATATACTGATTTGATCATTGCTTCACCATCGGTTTGACCAATAGCGAATAGAGTACACATCAAGATTGTACTGAAGGTCAGTAGTTTTTTCATAAGTAGCGCAATCAAATTGTTTAAATCAGCTACAAAAGACTGATTTTATAGTTCGTTTTCTGGTTTAATTGTTCCTAGCAATCTCACCTAAGCAGTTCTAACCTTCACTATTTATCTAGCTTAAAACAAACCACACCTGCATAATTGACAACGCTACTTTGTAAGAGATTCAAACATTAGAAAACACCAGAAAAGTCACCTATATAAGGTAACTAATCAACTATGTTAATTGATTAAAATGTTTGAACACCAAGAGTAGAATATCTTCAAGACGATTAGTTTTAGCTCCAATAATTTAGTTCACAGTTACCTATTTAACGTGAGGTTTCTGGGAAGGTTGCCGAAAATTACAAAAATATCATCAAAATTGTGATCCTAAATTCGAAAACATTAAGATCAGACGATAATATTATAACAGAACCCGTCGATCAACGTAAATTATTTCACACGGTAAAAAAGCTCTTTAGCACCGTCAATTCAGTTAAAACAAGCTCTTTTTGAACTTGTTCGTCGACAATAAACGCCTGATTATAGAAGAAAAAGATGGATTAGACGATATTTACCCAATCAACATCTTTTCGTAGAAGCTCTTGCGTAGCCTCTTCACGAGAAGTGGGAAGTGGTACATTATTGTAAACCCAACTCGCATTTTTGGGCAAACTCATCAATATTGATTCTGTTCTACCACCGGACACTAAACCGAACTTTGTTCCACGGTCGTGAACAAGGTTAAATTCCACATAGCGACCACGTCGGAGCTGCATCCAAGAAAATTCTTCTTCTGAAAAAGCTTTCTCTCTTCCTAAATTGGCTTGATGTGCATACAGCGTTGGAAACGAACGCCCAAGCTCCATACAGAAATCAAGGATATCTTGTTTGCTGATCGAGTCATCCTCAGAGATATGATCAAAAAAGATTCCCCCTACTCCACGTGTTTCATTTCTGTGAGGGATAAAGAAGTAATTATCCGCCCACGTTTTGAACTTCAGATAGAAGCTCTCATTGTACTTATCACAAATGGATTTCAATCCTAGGTGGAATTCTTTCGCCTGCGCAGGAACAATGTAATGAGGAGTCAAATCGATACCGCCTCCAAACCAATAAGTTCCGTTATCCATCTCGAAGTAACGAACGTTCATATGAATAATTGGCACATGCGGATTATTTGGATGAAGTACGATGGAAACGCCTGTAGCAAAGAAGGAATCACCGGTAATTTCAGTGTTCTTTTTCATCGTTGGCGTCACTTCTCCATAGACTTCCGAAAAGTTTACTCCTCCTTTTTCAATTAGCTGATCAGATTCGATGATGCGTGTTCTTCCGCCACCGCCCTGGTCGCGCTCCCATTTATCTTCAATAAACTGGCCTTTCGAATCGAGTTTTTCGAGTTCACCGCAAATGTAATCCTGAAGGTTTCGCATTTCGCGAGCAACATCATCTTTAGTCATCGTGACCTTTTTGAGTGTCGAATAGTTCGTAATCTTCCTGCTGAATAACGAAAACATGTGTATTGCGATATCCACTTGTTGGATTCACCTGTTGCATGTTAAATCCATCCATTACGAGGGACGGCTTCTTTGCACCCTCACTTAGAAAAAACTCAGAAGAGAAGTAAGAAATAACATCGTATCCGTGCGCTGCCATTTGTGACATATCCGTTTTGTAATAACCACGGTGCATCTTATTCACGTCAATCGCGAGATCTGTATAATAATCTAAGAAATTTGAACTGGCATATCGGAAGTTGTACTTATTCTTGTACATATTATTGATATCTGTGAAATTCACCCATTCTTTCGTACCGTATACATAGATTCCTTTCGATCGTTTACCCCATCGACCCAATGAATTCATAAATCGAATAGCAGTCTGTTGATCGCTCGTTGGAATAACCAAAAGCGTTTTCACACCAGAGCGAATATTTCCCGTAAAACCTCCTGTTGTTGTTTCAACCAGTTTCGGTCGAACACCATCAACGGGCAAGGATTGAAACGCATCGCGGAACGCATTATACATTTCCATATCTGACTCTAAGGTCGGTTTTACAAGCACAACATGATCCTGAGCGTTGTTTTGTAACATGTAACCCGCTAGCAAGGTCATTGACACAGTCGAACTCGGAACCGCTTCATACACCAATCGATTATCTTTTAGATGATCTTCCGATGTTTTTACCGGACACACCATACGAATTCGATTCTCTTTACAGAATGCAGATAAGGTCTCAATATTATCTTCATAGAAAGGTCCAATCACCAAATCTGTTGACAGGAAGTTCGTATCGGCTAAAATAGATTGAATATGTGCTGAATCATTCTTCGTATCATAGACAACAAGGTCTGCAACCAATCCTAATTTCTCCAAAGAATCGACTGCTAGTTTCGCTCCCATGTAGAACTGTGTCACGAGTCGAGTCACTCTGGAATTGTGTTTACTTCCTCCTTCCAGACAGAATGGAAGCATCAGCGCAATCTTGTATTTCTCTTTAGGTTCAAACGTCAATGGTCCTGTTTCTGGATCTCTTTCAACTGGAACCCCTTTAATTTCTAATCGTTCTACGCGCTCTTGCTTCACTGGAATAATCAGAATCTGACCTTCCTTGATATTCGTTGAAGTTAAACCGTTTATTTTCACGATTTCATCCACTGAAACCATGAAACGTTTAGATACCTTATATAAGGTCTCATGTGACATCACAATGTGACGAATGCTCGAATCGCTAAACTGAAAGGATAATTGATCTTCCGAACCGTCTTCGTTAACTATTGTATCCAGAACGAATGGATTTGGCGAAGTTGGCAATTCTGGATTCGGTCGCGTAATTTGAACGGTTGGTTCCTCCCCTTTCTCTTGCACCGGTATTTTAATAATCTGACCTTTCGCTAAACCTGAATCTTTCAATTCTGGATTGAGCATCATCAAATCGTCAATAGGAGTATGGAATCTTCTAGACAAACCATAAAGCGTTTCTCCCTTACGAACCTTGTAATCTTCCGTTGGAATTTTCTTGATGGATTCCTTCGTCATTGGGATGTAGACCTTTTGATCTTTTTTCAACCCATCCTTCAACTCAGGATTTTCAGCAACGATCTCTTCCACAGAAACACCGTAAATGCGTTGAAGCCCCCAAAGGGTATTACCTTCCTCAACGGTATGCTCATAGTACTTTTGTCCGTTCTTTTCTACAACACTTGCCACGCCCGGCTGAGCACTCGCAAAATATGGTAGACACAACAATAGTACGATTACTAATTTCTTCATAGTTCAAAATTACAGAAATGCTTTTACAATACTTATGCCAAGGCCGATTACTCCCACTCTATCGTTGCTGGTGGTTTCGAACTGATATCGTACGTTACTCGGTTAATTCCCTTTACTTGATTAATGATTCTGTTTGAAACCTTTGCAAGGAAATCATAGGGAAGATGACACCAATCGGCCGTCATACCATCCGTGGAAGTTACCGCTCTGAGTGCAACTGCATTTTCATAGGTTCTTTCATCTCCCATTACTCCTACAGACTGAATAGGCAAGAAGATCGCTCCTGCTTGCCACACATCATCGTAAAGACCATCTTCTTTCAAAGAAGAAATAAAAATATGATCCACTTCTTGAAGGATCGCTACTTTCTCAGGTGTGACATCACCCAAAATCCGAATCCCTAAACCTGGCCCAGGGAAAGGATGACGTCCTAATAAAGAATGCTCCATTCCCATTGATCGACCAATTCGTCGAACTTCATCTTTAAACAACAAACGCAAAGGCTCAACTACTTTCAACTTCATGTAATCAGGAAGTCCACCAACGTTATGATGCGACTTGATTGTAGCACTAGGCCCACCAGTGGCCGACACAGATTCAATTACATCTGGATAAATTGTTCCTTGCCCAAGCCATTTCGCATCATCGACTAATTTAGATTCAGCATCAAACACATCAATAAAGACTTTTCCGATTGCTTTTCGTTTCGCTTCAGGGTCTGTCAATCCTTCCAACTCATCATAGAACAATTGACTTGCATTTACCCCTTTCACGTTTAACCCCATTCCTTTATAAGAGTCTAAGACCTGAGAAAACTCGTTCTTACGAAGCAATCCGTTGTCCACGAAAATGCAGTGAAGGTTCTCTCCGATCGCTTTGTGCAAAAGAACTGCTGCCACTGAAGAATCTACACCTCCTGACAAACCAAGAATCACCTTGTCGTTTCCAAGCTGATCTTTCAAGGACTGTACTGTCTCATCGACGAACGCGTTTGGCGTCCAATCTTGTGAACATCCACAAATATCCACTAAGAAGTTCTTTAATAATAAAGTACCTTCTGTTGAGTGATAAACTTCTGGATGAAACTGAATTCCGTAGGTTTCTTCTCCATTGATATGATAACCAGCCACCTGCACATCTTTGGTCGATGCGATAATCGTGTAATTATCTGGAATTGTTTTGATCGTATCTCCATGAGACATCCATACCTGAGACCCTACAGTCATGCCTTTCGTCAAAACGTGGTCTGAATCCACACTGGATAAATTTGCACGACCGTACTCACGAATTGTAGATGGAAGCACCTCGCCTCCAAAGTTATGCGCCATGAATTGTGCTCCAAAGCACACACCCAAAAGCGGCATTTTCCCTTTGATTTTCGACAAATCAGGTTTCGGAGAGGATTCATCTCTCACAGAGAAAGGGCTTCCCGATAAAATTACTCCTTTGTATCCATCAACTTCAGGGCTTTTATTCCAAGGATGGATTTCACAATATATATTCAACTCACGTACACGTCTAGCGATCAACTGTGTGTACTGAGAACCAAAATCTAGTATCAATATCTTCTCATGCATGCGACAAAAATACAACGCCAAAAGCGATTTCTTTCAATCTGGATTAGATATTTATTAACGGATTTATCAAGATCATGAAACCGAGAAAAAATCGATCAATTACTGACGGAAATTCTACAAAAAAAAGCGGGAAAACGAATTATCTAGCCAATTTGTCAGACAAAATGAAGTTGGAACAATTTATGAAGAAATGATCTCGGCTTCGATTGATTCATAGAACCCATCTGTAGCTACTGGAATTTACTTATTTTTACATCCCGTTTTTATTAATACATACGACATTGAATTTACTTAAGAAACTTTTCGGCGATAAATCATCTAAGGACAGAAAACAATATCAACCAGGTATCGACTCAGCAAATGAGAAATCTGCTGTAGTAACTGGCCTTTCAGATGATGAGTTACGTGCTAAAACAACCTATTTCCGTGGTCTTATTACTGAAGGAACTCAAGCGTTAGAGGATGAGCTTAGTGAATTAAAGAACAAGGCCAACGATCCCGCTACCGATATCCAAGATAAAGAAGCACTTTTTGAGAGCATTGATAACATGACCAAAAAGATCGATGATCGAATTGAAGAAATTCTTGACACCATCAAAGCTGAAGCCTTCGCTGTTGTAAAAGAAACCGCTCGTCGTTGGGCTGAAAACGGGAAACTAGAAGTAACAGCACTAGATTTCGATCGTGATTTAGCAGCGAACAAAGACGGTATCACATTCGACGGAGATAAAGCTATCTGGCACAACGCATGGACTGCTGCAGGAGTAGACGTAAGCTGGAACATGGTTCATTACGATGTTCAGTTAATGGGGGGAGACGTTCTCCACAAAGGAAACATTGCAGAGATGCAAACGGGGGAAGGTAAAACCTTGGTAGCAACACTGCCTGTATACCTCAACGCCCTTTCAGGAAAAGGTGTTCACGTTGTAACTGTGAACAACTACCTCGCGAAACGTGACTCGGAGTGGATGGGACCTTTGTACCAATTCCACGGGTTGACTGTTGATTGTATAGATAAGCACCGTCCAAACTCAGAAGAGAGAAAACAAGCATATAAATCAGACGTCGTATTTGGTACGAATAATGAATTCGGATTCGACTACCTCCGTGACAATATGGCAGGAAGTCCAAATGATCTCGTTCAGCAGAAACATCACTACGCAATCATCGATGAGGTCGATTCTGTTTTGATTGATGACGCGCGAACACCCTTGATTATTTCCGGACCAACTCCGCAAGGTGATCAACACGAATTTGCTGCGTTGAAGCCAAGAATTGAAACAATCGTTGCTGCTCAAAAGAAGTATGTTACCCAGTGCCTTACTGAAGCTAAGAAGTTATTGACAGTAATTAATGGTGATGTACCAGAGGGACAAGACCCAAAGAAAATGTTGGAAGATGGAGGAGTTTCTCTTCTTCGTGCACATCGTGGGTTCCCGAAAAATAAAGCACTCATCAAGTACTTGTCTGAGCCTGGAATTAAAGCTCACTTGCAAAAGACGGAGAACTTCTATATGCAAGAGCAAGGTAAGAAGATGAAGAAGATTGATCGTGAGTTGTTCTTCGTGATTGAGGAGAAGCAAAATACCATCGAGTTAACAGATAAAGGTATTGACCTCCTTTCTGGAAACGACGGACGCGATTATTTCATCATGCCCGATATCGGAGCCTCTATTGCCTCTTTGGAAAAACAAGGACTTGAGAAAGAAACCTTCTTAGAGAAAAAAGACGAATTGATTCGTGATTACAGTATCAAATCTGAGCGTATCCACTCTATTAACCAATTACTGAAAGCATACTCACTATTTGAGAAAGAAGTGGAATATGTGATCATGGATGGTAAAATTAAGATCGTTGATGAGCAAACAGGTCGTATTATGGAGGGAAGACGTTATTCAGACGGACTTCACCAGGCGATTGAAGCGAAAGAAGATGTAAAAGTTGAAGCGGCAACACAAACATACGCTTCGATTACCCTTCAGAACTACTTTAGAATGTACCACAAACTGTCTGGTATGACAGGTACAGCTGAAACGGAAGCGAAAGAATTCTGGGACATCTACGAATTGGACGTTGTGATTATTCCAACGAACCGTCCTATTCAGCGTAAGGATATGAACGACCTTGTTTACAAGACTGCTCGTGAGAAATTCAATGCTACAATCGAAGAAGTTGAGCGACTCGTTGCTGCTAAGCGTCCAGTTTTGGTCGGTACAACAACAGTAGAGATTTCTGAACTTTTGAGCCGAATGCTCAAAATGAAAGGAGTTAAGCACGAAGTACTGAACGCAAAATACCACCAGCGAGAGGCAGAAATTGTTGCTGAAGCAGGTAAACCAGGAGCTGTGACAATTGCCACGAACATGGCAGGTCGTGGTACGGATATTAAATTAGGAGAAGGAGTTAAGGAAGCTGGAGGGCTTGCTATTCTTGGTACTGAGCGACACGATTCACGTCGTGTAGACCGCCAGTTACGTGGACGTTCCGGACGTCAGGGGGATCCAGGATCTTCGCAATTTTTCGTTTCTCTGGAAGATGATTTGATGCGTAAATTCGGTTCTGAACGTATTGCCAAATTGATGGACCGAATGGGCTTGAAAGAGGGAGAAGTGATTACCCACGGGATGGTTTCTAAATCGATTGAACGCGCTCAAAAGAAAGTAGAGGAGAACAACTTCGGTGTTCGTAAACGCCTACTTGAGTATGATGATGTTATGAACGCTCAACGTAAAGCGATCTACAAAAAGCGTAAGAACGCATTGTTTGGAGAGCGTCTTGATATCGACATTGACAACATGTTCTATGATGTTGCTGAAGCAGCCGTACTTGGATACGATCGTAACGACTACTCAGGATTCGAATTGAACCTTCTTCGTCGTGCTGGAATTCAATCTCCAGTTAACGAAACAGAGTTTGAAGCAATCGTCGACAACCAATTGATTGACAAAGTGTACCGTGGAATCGTTGAACAATACAATCGTAAGAACGATAAGATTGCAACGAAGGCAATGCCACAGATTAACCATGTTCATGAGACGATGGCCGATAAGTTCAAAAACATGGCCTTCCCACTTACTGACGGTAAGCGCGAAATGAAATTGCTCGTAGACATCGAAGAGGCATACCAATCAGAAGGTAAAGCAATTGCGACGGCATTTGAGAAAAACATCATTCTCGGAATGATTGATAATGAATGGAAAGAGCACCTGCGTGAAATGGATGAATTGAGATCTGCTGTTCACAACGCACAGTACGAACAAAAAGATCCCCTACTCGTGTATAAGTTAGAATCATTTGAGTTATTCAAAAGCATGTTAGAGCGTTTGAATAATGACACAATTGATCTCTTGATGCGTATGGATATTCCAGCTCTCGATGAGATTCAAACGACGAACCAATCACAGGAGAGACAAAATAATTACGCGAAGGCACAAGAATCATCTCATTCAAGTTCAGCAGAGCAAGAACCAGCAGGAAGAAGCGGTTACGATGAAGCTATTAGAAACTCAGCGAGAAATTCAGCACCCAAACAACAGCCAGTTATAGCTGAGAAAAAGGTGGGGAGGAACGATCCTTGTCCTTGCGGAAGCGGAAAAAAATACAAACAGTGTCACGGTAAATAACTGTCTACCAAAGAACTAATTTGACCGTTTCAACTTGAAGAAATGTTAAAAAAAAGCGTTACGATTTAAATCGTGACGCTTTTTTTGTTAGATGAACACCCAACAATATTCGCTCCTCGGGTTACTTTATTCATTCATCCTGAAAAAAAATAGATTGGTCTAAACATGTTGTAATTTATAAAAGAGATTACTACTCCAAAACGACCAACATGATCAATACTAAACCTACTCCCCACGTTTTCAACACCTTACTATTACTCACAATTTTCCTATTTGTTGGAATATCGAGTTTTGCGCAGCTGTGCCCTTTCACCTTTACTAGTTTCGGAACTACCGGAACTGCCCCAGCACCTGGAGGGGCAAATGTAAATATTGGAACCTGCGAATTTCCTGGAGACTATCAAACGATTAATGGAATCGTAGCAGGAAATCAGTATACCGTAAATGCCACTGGAGCGCCTCCCCCCTCAAACATCACACACTTGGTTCTCTACGATATTTTTTTTACTCCCATACTCTCAGGCCCACCACCTTTCACATTTACCGCA
>JBGCDF010000005.1:0-25660 GCA_045105095.1 Crocinitomicaceae bacterium
GGAGTGAAATCAGGTCCGATAGCCAGCATTCCATTATGTTGACAACCTTCACAATTATCGCCATGACTGGCAAAACCATCCGCTACTCCATCCAAATGTCTACCATGATCGCTTGTGATAAATACTGATGTCTTACCTGCGTAAACAGGATCATTATTAATGAACTCCATTATTTCCTTCACATAAGCATCCGACTTTTGAAGACCTGTGAGGTATTCATTCCAATTCCCTCCGTGTCCCGAATAATCTGGCTCACGCAGGTTGATTAACACGAGTTTTGGATGATGCATTTCAAGAATCTCTAAACCTTGCTCTACCGTAGCGCTATCATTTTGATAACCACTTTGTAGACCTACCCCATTCACTCCACAGTGTGTTTCTGGAAGAAACCTATCCTTCCAATCGCTTCGTTCGCAATTCCCAAGCACGTGCAACTTATCTTTACTTGCTATCAACCAAGTATCAGTCGAGGATGCTTCAGTTTCTTCTGCCCAGTATTGAAATATTGTAGGATTCTTTGGGATCTCTAAACCATAGTTGTCAATATCCTCATAAACACCTGTCAGCAAAGCAGTATGTCCAGGCACGGTTCTCGTTCTTCCTTCACATAAAAAATTCGGAAAAAACACGCCTTTAGACTTGAGCGAATCAAGATTTGGAATATTTGCATGCGTTGGATCCCCCCAACATTCAGAATATCGTGCACCGTCGACAACGATAATTACAACATTCTCCGTCTCGAAGACCTGCTTCACTTGATCACTCCTACAAGAATCAATAAAAAACACTGATACAAATGCCAGAAATGCGAAGATTGGATTCATAGAACTAAAATTACTACAAAACCCTTACTTCTTCATTGATATTCTGGAACGTACCTTAAATACAGAAAAGAAATCAAACTTTTCCTCATCAACGTTGGATTGTTAATAAAAACTCCTATCTTTGTCGTCCGATTTTTCGGGATATTAAAACAATAAATTAGCTATTATGTACGCAATTGTAGAGATAGCAGGGCAGCAGTTTAAGGTGCAAAAAGACCAAAAGATCTTTGTTCACCGTTTGGATGCAGAAGAAGGAAAGAAGGTAAACTTCGATAAAGTTCTTTTAGTAGACAACGATGGTAAAGTTTCGCTTGGCGCCCCGGCTATAGAAGGTGCAAAAGTTACTGCAACAGTAGACTCGCACGTTAAAGGTGACAAAGTAATCGTTTTCAAAAAGAAGCGAAGAAAAGGTTACAAAAAGAGAAACGGACATCGTCAGCAGTTCACTGCTCTAACGATTAACGATATTAAAGCATAATTGACACCTGAGTTTCCCGATAATTATCGGGATCAGGCATAAAAACGAAAAACGATGGCACATAAAAAAGGAGTCGGTAGTTCTAAGAACGGTCGTGAGTCAGAAAGTAAAAGATTAGGTGTTAAAATCTTTGGAGGACAAGCTGCAATCGCAGGTAACATTATTGTACGCCAAAGAGGAACACAACATCACCCAGGTGATAATGTTGGTATTGGAAAAGACCACACATTATTCGCTTTATCTGACGGTGTAGTAGAATTCCGCAAGAAGAAAAATAATCGATCGTTTGTTTCGGTAGTTCCATTTGAAACTGCGGAGGCTTAAACGAACATATACCTATTGGTAAACATCCCGTTCCGACTCCGATATTTATCGGAGCTGGAGCGGGATTTTTTATTTGCACTATTTCTTCCGTATGCGATCGGAATTAAATAGACATTAATTAAATTCGCACTTCGAACTTGGACAGGCTCAGCCGCCGCACACAGTGCTCAGGTCGAAATAAATCAATCACAATGTTAGAGATACAACGCATTCGAACAGACAAAGAAGGAATCATCGAAGGACTAAAAAAACGTCACTTTGATGCAGCTCCTATTGTAGAAGAAGTCCTGAAATTGGATCAGGAATGGAGAACGAAGAAAACTGAATTGGAATCCATCGCCGCTGAGATGAACCAAATCTCGAAGCAAATTGGAATTCTTTTCAGAGAAGGAAAACAAGAGGAAGCAAATGCTGCTAAAGCGAAAACAGGCGAATTGAAAAGCGCCGAAGCTGAGCTCAAGGTAACTGTTGACGGCATCGATACGAAAATTCAGGATTTGATGTATCAACTTCCGAACGTTCCAAATGAATTGGTAAAAGCTGGAAAAAGTGAAGAGGACAATGAAATCGTTGAAACTCATGGTGCTCCACCTGCATTTAACTTTTCGGCAAAGCCACACTGGGAGTTGACGAGTCAATATGGTTTGATCGATTTCGAATTAGGAGTAAAACTAACCGGAGCTGGATTTCCAGTTTATCGTGGAAAGGGTGCGAAATTACAACGCGCCTTGATCAACTTCTTTTTAGCTGAAGCTGAAGAGGCAGGATACGAAGAGGTTATTCCGCCACTTATGGTGAATGAAGCGTCTGCGATTGCAACTGGACAACTTCCAGATAAAGAAGGACAGATGTACCATGATTCTCGCGATGATTTGTACCTCATTCCAACAGCGGAAGTTCCGATTACAAACATGTATCGCAATGTGATTATGCCTGATGAGAATTTTTCTGTGAAATTGACAGGATATACTCCATGTTTCCGTCGTGAAGCTGGCTCTTACGGATCTGATGTTCGTGGCTTGAACCGACTTCACCAATTCGACAAAGTGGAAATCGTTCGTTTGGAACATCCGAACAACACGGAGAAAGCCTTAGGAGAAATGATTGATCACATAAAGAACTTATTGGAAAAGCTCGGACTACAATACCGAATTTTGAGGCTTTGCGGTGGAGATTGCGGATTTACTTCTGCAATGACCTATGATTTTGAAGTGTACTCTGCTGCACAGGACAAATGGCTGGAGGTCAGTTCTGTTTCACGTTTCGACACTTTCCAAGCGAATCGTTTGAAGTTACGTTTCAAAAATACCAACAAGAAAACGCAATTGTGCCATACATTGAATGGTTCTGCTTTGGCCCTGCCACGAATTATGGCTGCGCTTTTGGAGAATTTCCAGACAGAGGATGGAATTGAAATCCCTGAAGTATTGCACTCTTATACTGGATTTGAGAAGATTTCTTAAAAAGTAGAGATTTGGAAAGCATCGGTAATCGCAAACTTCCATGCACCTCATCTTCAAAATAAATAACGCCCTGATCATTTTATTTGGTCGGGGCTTTTGCTCTCTTAAAAGCCATTTGATCTCACTTTTCATTAAAAAATCAACCATCTGTTACGAAAAGGTTTTGTTTTAAATCATTAACTCATGCATTCAAGAGGAATATCAACGCACGAATGATTCACCCTAAATAGTTGTAACTTTACACATTACCGAATCCAAGAGATTTGAGGAAAAGTAAAAAACCTCATTACTATGACTAAATTTTTTCTGGCAGCCTTTCTAACATTCATTTCTTTCATAGGAATTTCACAGTTTGGAAATGAAAGCTTGATCACACCTTCTCTCATGATACCTTCGGATGCAAAAGCTTTCGATTTAGATGGTGATGGAGATTTAGATATTGTCGCCTCTTCTCTCTTCGATGATAAAATTGCTTGGTTTGAAAACTTGGGTAATGGCGACTTTTCAAAACAACGAACCTTATCAACTAGTGCCAATTCCGCAAAAGATGTTTATGCCGAAGACCTTGATATGGATGGAGACCTAGATATTCTGGGAGCGTCATCCAGTGGTGTTACTTGGTTCGAAAATCTTGGATCAGGCCATTTCTCTGCCCCCCAGACTGTTTCTTCCGTTTCTGGAGCAACCTCCGTCTACACCTCAGACCTGGATGCTGATGGTGACCCAGACGTCATTCTGAGTGCTGGCAATAATATTGCATGGGTTCAAAACTTTGGCGGTGGAACTTTTTCATCAACAAACAACCTACCAACAACTCTTACTAGCGTCAATATGGTACTTGCAGCCGATATCGACCTTGATGGCCTCGAGGATATCATTGCATGCTCATACGGTTCAGGAAACACCTTGGGAACAGGAAAAATCACATGGCATAAGAATTTGGGAGGAGGAGCTTTTGCAGCGCAACAGGAACTATCCAGTAATCTTTACGGAAGTACTTCCATTCATGTAACAGACATTGACAACGATGGAGATCAAGACGTTTTTTCAAGCTCCTACTACTTCTCAAATATTACATGGTACGAGAACTTAGGTGGTGGTGTGTTCAGCAGTGTACAGGTTATTTCGAACAGTATCGCAGATGCTGCAAAATCTGTCTACTCTGGGGATGTCAATGGCGATGGCTTAGACGACGTAATTACTGCTTCTACTGATGACGATAGAGTTGGCTGGTACAAGAATTTAGGAGCTGGTACATTCGATACACTCGTGATCATTAGCACCGCTGGGGATGGTCCTCAGTCCGTATTCTGTGATGACATCAACGCTGATGGGAACCTTGATATATTGGTTGCATCCTATTTTGATGATAAAATCTCATGTTTCGAAAATTTGGGTCTCGCTGTTTTCGGACCTGAAATTGTAATTGGAATTACCACCAACGCGCCCTACGCGCTTGACTCAAGAGATATGGATGGTGATGGCGACCTTGATATTCTATCTCATTCGACAGCGACAAACTCGGCAGTATCGAGTCCCGATGCGTCCGACAGTAGCAAGATAGTTCTATTCGAAAACGTCGGTGGCCAATTCGGAAAACAACAAACTATAGACGTTGACCTTGCATTTCCAAAATCGATTGTAACGGAAGATTTAGACGGAGATGGAGACTATGAAGTAATCGTAGCTACTTGGAATACAGATAAAATCGTTTGGTATGACAATCTGGGAGGCCTGAACTTTGGACCTCAACAAATGATATCTACAGCCGTTTCCGATCCCGAATCAGTTTTCGCCATTGACCTCGATGGTGATGGTGATATTGACATTCTCTCAGCCTCCAAAAACGACGATAAAATTGCCTGGTATGAGAACCTCGGATCTGGATCATTTGGAACACAACAAATTATTTCGACGAATGCCAACGGGGCGTCATTTGTCATAGCGGCAGATCTGGACAACGATGGTGATAATGATGTTATTTCCGCCTCTAACTTAGACTCAAAAGTAGCATGGTACGAGAATGACGGAAGTGGAGTGTTCGGCCCCGAACAAATCGTTGCAACGAACACAGGAGGAACCAAATGTATAGACGCCGTAGACCTCAATGGAGATGGCTTCCTTGATTTAGTATCGGCATCATCAGTACATAACGAAGTGGAGTGGTATGAAAACCTTGGTGGTGTAGCGTTTGGCACTGAACAGGTAATATCCAATGCTGTTATTGGAGCGTTTTCAATTTCTTCTGGTGATATGGATGGAGACGGAGATATGGATCTTGTGAGCGCTGCGTCTAATTCTGATCAAGTATTCTGGCATGAAAACCTTGGTGCGGGTCTTTCTTGGGCCGATTACGTGCTGACTTCCGATGCGGACAATGTTCGATCTGTTCGCGTAACAGATATCAATCAAGATGGTGCAAAGGATATACTAACTGCTTCGATAAGTGACGCGAAAATAACTACGTATGAAAGTTATTTCAATTCAACTTATCAGCTCAAGGGAGAGTTTTTCTATGATGCCAACCAAAATGCAATCAAAGATACGCTGGAAGGCGCTTTAAGTTTCCTAGGTACTTCTATTCAAGGGACTTTCTTAAATAATTACTCCAGTGTTACGGGTGATTACTTCTACGCATTAGACACAGGTGCGTATACTGTGAATTACTCCGTACCCACTGCATTTTGGGGACTTACGACAGACTCTGTGAGCTATACCAGAACGTTATCCGTAACCAACCCTGTTGAAGACAGTTTGGACTTCGGGTTCTTTCCAGATTCTATCGTCACTGACATTTCTGCCAACATCACAGGAGGATTTCCTCGTTGTAATCAAGATGTCAACTACTGGCTTTCGATCAGTAATGTTGGAACATCGCTCCCGAGTGGAATTGTTCACCTTCAGCTGGATAATGCTCTCACATTTGTGTCTTCCGTCGTACCTCCAGATTCCATTGTAGGGCAAAATATCTACTGGCACTACGACAGTCTATTTTATTACTCGTCTGAGGACTTCAACATCGAGGTAGGCATGCCGAATTTTATGGCGCTTGGATTGGGGCTCAATTCAATTCTCACCGTTCACGAATTGGATAGCACAGGCACAACGATCTATTCTAACTCAACTAATCTTACCCAAACTGTGGTATGCGCCTATGACCCCAATGATAAAACAGTTGAACCTGCAGGCGTAGGTCCAGAAGGCTACATCACCCCAGATCAGGAATTGGAATACCTCATTCGTTTTCAAAACACAGGAAATGATACTGCCCTAAATGTGCTTATTATCGATGACTTACATCCCAATCTAGATTGGGGTACTTTTCAGTTCATTTCCAGTAGTCATGCTGTGCAAATTTCTTTCAACAATGGTCAGATTGAGTTCTACCATGAAGATATCTTCCTACCAGATAGCAATGTGAACTTCCTTGGAAGTCAGGGCTTCGTTAAATTCTCCATTCGCCCGCTAACGGGAATCGTAAATAGTTCGGAAATCGAAAATACAGCTGAAATTTATTTCGATTATAATCCAGCCATTATTACAAACACGGTCCTGAATACTATTTACTATTGTGATTCTTTGTCTCTTGATCTGAACACGACAAATGTCTGCTTCAATGAAGAATTGTTATTGAATTCTTCACCTCCGCTGGCTGAGTATTACACGTGGCAAATTGACTCTTTCTATTCGGACTCTTCATCCCTGTTTTCATGGCAGGCAGATACATCGGGAGTCTTTCAATTATCACTGAGCGCAACTGATCCAATCTGCGTAACCGACACGGTAGTGAATATTTCCGTTTTTGCGGCTGTTCAGCTCACTCCTGTCAATCAACACATTTGCCAAGGAGATAGTGTTCTTATTTATGGTGAATATCAATCCATCGCAGATACGTATTTCGACACCATTCAAAATGTCAATGGGTGCGATAGCATTATTGAATCAATCACATTGAATTTGGCCTTACCCACTTCTACTTCTGAAACTCAGAACATCTGTCAGGGCGATAGTATTCTTATTCACGGACAATATCAGTCTGCAGCTGGAACGTATCTGGACACCGTTCAGTCCGTCTTTGGATGTGACAGTGCTTTATCATTTCAGTTAATTGTAGATCCAGTCAACTTATTTACTGAGACAATCACCATTTGTCAGGGTGATAGCGCCCTAATTTTCAATACCTACGAATTCCTTCCCGGAATCTACCAGGATACAACAATAGCAAGTACTGGTTGCGATGAAATCTACGTAACTACTTTGAATGTAATAAACACAGCGTACAGCCAGAACTATACACTTTGCTACGGCGAAAGCATTCTGGTGAACGGAAATAATCTATCATCATCTGGAATTTATACGGACACTTTGCAAACCGTCAGCGGGTGCGATAGTATTGTTACAACTGAAATCATCGTCAATCCAGCAATTGACCTCACGGTAGTCGATATGTCTCCAACACTAGAAGCGACGTCAAATGCCGGAACCTATCAGTGGGTAGATTGCTCGAACGGCTTTTCGATCATAGCTGGAGAAAGCTCTCAAACTTTTACCGCTCAACAGAATGGGGAATATGCCGTAATCATTAGCGAAAATGGTTGTACTGACACCTCATCGTGTTTCCTCATAGAAAATGTTCAACTACAGGAACTACAGGCCTTTCAAGACCTCATGATTTATCCGAATCCAAACGCTGGAGTCGTTTACCTTGAGTTTAAGACCGTACAACATTTCGACATTCGAATTCATGATTTGAACGGTAAAATTGTTCTTGAAGAGCAAAATCTGCTTGCCCAAGAGTATCAATTTGAGATGAATGCTGATTCAGGAGTTTACTTCATTGAGGTGTTGATTGATGGTTTTTCGAAAACCTATAAACTCGTAAAAAAGTAGATTGTGGATATTAGAGTTCTCTCATTCTGGAAAAGTTGATCTGTTCGCAACGCTTGATTGATGTACAATTTTGCATTTACCATCTTCACAAGGAGAAGAAACACAGGGAAATTATTGAATACTACACGTCAATCAATATCCTTCCCAAAACTTCTTAAAAATGCATTTTACCCTACAACTTTCGTATTTTTACTAAAAAGGAATTTTATGAAAGGTTTGCTGATTGGAATGATGGGAATAATCGTTCTCTTCTTGAGCTCTTGTATGGATTTAAAAACTTCAGAGCAGTTGGAGACTATTGAATCTATGAATCAGACTATTGACAGTCTTGAGACAGTGTTCAACGAAAACAAATTGGATTCTATTGCTAAGATTTCGTTAGGTGCATACGGCATCGAGAATCGCATCAAAAACAATTACGTCTCAGACACCATCAACATAGAGCTTGGAAAAAAAATGGATGCGTTTAAAGTGATGCGCCGAAATCTTAAACCTCTTGGTAAATCACTTTCGATCATTCCTGAGAGTATAGAGGAAGAACGCGCTAAATTGAAAGAATTGCAAGCGGACATCGAAAACGGGAATGGCAAACGGGAGAAATACGATGAATATATTTCCTTCGAACAAGGAAAAGTGGATCAGCTAAAAACGCTTGTTACTGAGTACATTCGGGTGAAAGATCAATCGATACAAACCTATGATGACCTGTTCGACGAGTTGAATGCGTTCTCCATGAGTCTACTAAAGAAATAAATCAGGAACAATTTTTGTACTTTAATCGGGTAATGAAAAAATATCTTCTCTTCTTATTTGCGTTTCAGTTCGCACTTATTTCGTTTGCTCAGGATGGAGGAAGCGACCAGCAATTAGCGCAATATTATTATGACAATGGAGAATACGACAAGGCGCTCGTTTATTATGATAAACTATTTGATCAAAATCCATCTAAAATAAACTTTACCCGCTACGTTGAATGTCTGGTGGAAACTGGAGAATCTAAAAAGGCTGAAAAAACCTTTAAGAGATTCATCTCAAACCAACAGTACAAGCAAGAATATCAAATTTTGTTCGCGAAGTTTTACGAAAACCAAGGCGAACCGGAAAAAGCGAACTCCATCTATCGCGATTTGGTTGACAATCTGGAAGGAAGAGCATCTGAAGTTGTGAAATTATACAATGCTTTCAAAGCTCAAAACAAACCCGATTTGGCTTTCGAAACCTTGCAAAAAGGTCGTAAACTCTTGAAGAAGTCCTATCCTTTGAATTACTACTTCGCGGATTACTACGGCTCAGTGAATGAAACAGAAAAAATGATTGATGAGTATCTGAACTTGTTGGAGGTTCATCGATCGTACATCAACGATGTTCAGCGCGTTCTTTCACGTCAAATTGATTTTTCCGAAGAAAATTCTGAAGAATACGAACTCTTGAAAGTTGCCTTGCTTGAGCGCAGCCAAAAGAATCCAAGCAACACAACCTATGCGGAAATGCTGACTTGGTTATTCATTCAAAGACAAAATTTTGCTGCTGCATTTGTCCATGTCAAAGCGCTTGATAAACGGATGGATGGTCGCGGTCAGTACGTATTTAATCTCGGAGCCATTTGTGTTGAAAACAAAGATTTCACTACAGCTAAAAAGTGTTTCGAGTATCTGATCATTGGAAAAGATGAGCTTTACGCTATACGTGCACAAAACGCACTTTTGAACGTTCGATTCCTTCAGGTAACAACTCAGCGTAATTTCACAAGCGCTGAACTGAATGAGACGATCACAGCCTACGAAGAAGCGCTGGAAAGAGTGGGAACAAACTCGAGTTCTTTACCACTTGTTTTGGAACTCACGCACATTCAAGCGTTCTATGCGAACAATTCGAAAGAGGCAGTCACCACCCTTACGAATGCGCTCGATATTCCTGGGATTTCTTTGATGCAGAAATCGGAAGTAAAAATGCAATTGGCAGATATTCATGTATTGGACGGAGACATCTGGGAAGCGGCATTGTTATATAGTCAAGTTGATAAGGATTATAAGTTTGAGGCGATTGGTCACGAAGCGAAATTTAAAAACGCACGTATCTTCTATTATGACGGTGAATTTGATTACGCTCAATCGCAACTGGACGTTTTAAAGCAAGCCACGACTAAACTTATCGCAAACGACGCCCTAAACTTATCTTTGATGATTACAGATAATTACGGGCTCGACAGTAACTACATCGCAATGAATTGGTTTGCTCAGGCAGATTTGCTCATTGAACAGCACCAGTACGATCGAGCATTTACGTATTTGGATAGTATTACTGATGAATATCCCGCTCATAGTTTGGGAGACGAAATCTTGATGAAAAAATCGCGTTCTTATCAACTTCGTGGTGAGTGGAACAAGGCGGTTGAGTCATTAGAAGAACTGTTGAAATATTATCCGACAGATATTTTGGCCGATGACGCCCTGTTTCAATTAGGTGACATTTACGAGAGTAACTTATTGAATCCTGACAAGGCGAAAGACTTTTATCGACGAATTTTGTTTGACCATAAAGGAAGCCTTTACACGACGGAAGCTCGAAAACGATTCCAGAAGTTGCGTGGAGAGGGAAGTTTGTTGGATTAGTTGGATTTTTGGATTTTTGGATTTTTGGATTTTTGGATTTTTGGATTTTTGGATTTTTGGATTTTTGGATTTTTGGATTTTTGGAGCTTACGGGAATATCTAACGATCCAAGTGCAAAGCACTCCAACAATCCAGTCTTGTTAACATTTCTTCTGAAAACGTCTGTAAGCATCTAAACTTCTGATCGAACTAAATAAAAAACAACTTAATATGAAATTTCTCACGATTCTCCTCATTAGTATTTCGATGGTAGCTTGCGCTCAATCGGACGGTCACAACTCCGATTCGGACCAACATTCCAATTCTTCGGAGCAGCAAATGAATAAAGAGTTAGATTCTCTTGAAACCGCTTACTTTGCTAGTGGCTGTTTCTGGTGCGTAGAAGCCGTTTTCGAATCAGTTAGTGGTGTTCAGGAAGCAGAATCAGGATATTCTGGTGGGGCATCGAAAAATCCGACTTACCAAGAAATTTGTACAGGACGTAGTGGTCATGCAGAATCCGTGAAAGTTTATTATGATCCGAATATTGTTTCTTATGAAACACTGGTTGATGTTTTCTTTAATTCACACAACCCATCAACACTCAATCGTCAAGGTCCTGACGCTGGAACGCAGTACCGTTCTGCAATTTTCTATGAGACGGAAGAAGAGCGAAATATTGCCAAGGCTGCGATTAAAAAACTCCGCTCGAACGGAACGAAGGTTACGACTGAAGTGTCTGAATTGGATGTCTTCTGGATTGCGGAAGATTACCACCAAGATTATGAAAGAAATCATCCTGATCAACCTTATGTTCGATCGGTTTCCATTCCGCGTTTGAATGCGTTTAAAGCGAAGATGCCTGAGGTGTTGAAGTAGGTTGTTTGATTTTCTGATCGCTGCGCTTTTGGATTTTTTGATTGTTGGATGCTTCGCGTTGGATTAGGCGGATTGTTCAGTTCGACAGGCTCACTGCAAGGGATTGTTGGATCATCGGATTAAATAATAAAGCTTCGCTTAGCCATGGTTCGATCAGGGAACTCCAATTCCGTGAATCCGAATTGCTTGTATAGTCCGTGCGCATCTAAGGTTCGGAGAACCCAATTCTCAACATCAATTAAATCAGAATCATTCATAATGGCACTCATCAGTTGTTTACCATATCCTTTTCCTTTGCATTCATCTAGAATGAAAACGTCCATGATGTATGCAAAGACGGATAGATCACTTACCACACGAGCGAATCCGACTTGTGTACCATCTTCCATATAGACACCGAAGCATATCGAATGCTCGATGCTTTTCTGAATGGTTTCAGTGGATCTTTCCTTCGCCCAATAGCTATTCTGAAGGTAATCAATGATCATAGCCGTATCAAGTTTGGCTTTGTCTGTTGTAATGGAAATCTTGGACATCATGTTAACTTAATGGTCAAAAGTTAAGGATATTTTTGAGTTCATATGGGGAGTTCGGGGTTCGACTCCGCTCACCCCTCGGTGCCAGGTATGCTCTTTCACATCAATATTTAAAGTAAGCGACTGCGAGGGGTGAACGGAGTCGAACCCCGAATTATCACCTCCTCCTGTTCGCCAATAACGGAGGCGGTTCTCCATTAAATGGGTTCCAACGACCAATGCTTTTCGCCTGCATTCCCGATGCTTTCATGATTGCTCGATCTCCAAACTGATCGCGAATCTTATCCATCGCCTGATACAAGGCCAAAATATTCGGATCTTCAAACAAGGTAATCTGATGCGCCCCTTCTACAATATGGCTAAAGCGAACTCCTATCAAGCGAACGAGAACACGACGACTGTATAGCCGTTCATACAATTCCAGAACGATAGGTATGATTACATGATCGGCAGCACTGTATGGAATTTTCTTTTGGAGTGTATAGGTTTGAAAATCAGAATAGCGGATTTTCACCGTGATGCAGGCTGTTAATTTGTTCGCTCTTCGAAGTTGAAAAACGAGATTTTCTGCCATTGCCACCATGATTCCTTTGAGTTTATTTACATCGATGGTATCTCGATCAAATGTTCGCTCAGTAGAAATGGATTTTCGCTCATGATACTGAATAACAGGAGAGTTGTCAATCCCATTAGCCTTCTTCCAAATGGTTGTCCCATTCTTTCCAAATACACGCTCCATCACTTCAATGGGCATCTCCTGAACAGATCTGATTCTCTTTACTCCCAGGTCACACAACATCCGATAGGTTCGATCACCAACAGAAGGAATTTTCTTCACCGATAAAGGCGATAAAAAAGGCTTTTCCGTTCCATTTTCAATCATGATTTGATTATTCGGTTTTGCCTCTCCTGTCGCAATTTTTGAAACTGTTTTATTGATGGACAAACCAAATGAAATCGGGAGCCCACTCTCTTTGATTATTCGTTGGCGTAGTTCTTTCGCAAATGTGTGACAACCATAAAATCGGTCCATGCCGGTTAAGTCAATGTAAAATTCATCCACAGACGTTTTCTCATACAACGGCACTGATTCTTTGATGATATCAGTTACAACATTTGAGAATTTGGAATAGACCCCTGAATTCCCACGGAGAATAACCGCTTCGGGGCACAATTGCCTAGCCATTCGCATGGGCATTGCCGAATGAATTCCGAATTTTCTTGCTTCGTAGCTACACGCTGCTACCACACCACGGTCAGAGGTTCCACCTATGAGTACAGGGCGGTTATTCAAACGACTGTCGATGAGTCGTTCGCAAGAGACAAAAAAAGTGTCCAGATCCATGTGTACTATTGATCGCATTGTATTGGGAGTTTTCGATTCGCTAACGCTTATGGATTGTTGGAAGCGCTTCGCTGTTGGATTATTAGATTATTGGAACGCTTGCGCTCTCGAACCCCGATAATTATTGAATTAAGTCGTGACAAAAATGAGGGCTTCGACAAGCTCAGCTAGTTCTAGTAGTTATTTAGAGGACTGAACGAAGCCGAAGCCCAAGGTCTTCCTTCTTAATTTAACGCTTGAGATTCCTGCCTTTTTTTCAGTTCAGCTTGTGCCAGGTTCGACCTACTCCAAACATTCGTCCTTCGATTAGTTGTGACAACACCTCCTGGAGCTTCATCTATTACCTCTGAATAACGTGGGTCTTCGATAATACTCATCTTCTCCATTGAAATGGTTTGAATGTTGGTGCAATCGTATTCCATCAAAACGGTTCCGTAGACTTTGTAAACACCTCTTCCCCGAAAAGGAAACTGTGCGGCAATTTGTGGGAAGTGAACTGTATCGAGCCATTCTCCTTCCTCGTCCAAAAACGTTCCGAAAAACATACGTTGCCCTTTAGATGTGGTTGTTTTTTTCGAATGAATCAAATATCCTTTAATCCATACATTTTGATTCTCAAAGCGATGTAAATCTTTGGCTAAAATGAACGGAGTCGGGTCAGGTCGAACAATGGCAAATGGGCTAAACAGTGAGAAGTTTAACAATTCCATCTGATCAAAAGTGGCTTCCTCCTTTGAGTGAGAAAGTGCTGGGATTTCATACTCTTTTGGTGCTAATCGAAACAGATCGCGAGGTGATATTGGGCTTCTTGATTTATTGATTTTCAAGTGCGCCTCCCACAACAGTGTTCGCTTGTCTTTTCCAGTGAATCGAAATGCATCCATTCGCATTAGCAAAATCAATTGTTCAATACCAATAGTAATCCGTTCTAGGAAATCATTCAAGCCTTTAAACGGCCCGTTTTGAACGCGTTCCACGGTAATCTTCTTTCCTATCTGACTATCAAACGACTTGATGAGATGAAATCCCAGATAAATCTTACTGCCTGAAATGATCGTCATCAGTTGACTGTCATTTACACAGGGAGGAAAGATGATCCCTCCATATTTTCGTGCCTCTTGAACGTAGAGTTCTGTGCTGTAGAAGCCACCATAATTGTTGATTGTAGCCACCATGAATTCGAGTGGGAAATACGCTTTCAGGAACAAGCACTGGTAACTTTCCACAGCATACGAAGCAGAGTGACCTTTCGCAAACGCGTATCCCGCAAAGCTTTCCGTTTGTCGCCATACTTCTGCTGTCAATTCGAGTGTATGTCCCTTAACTTCCACACAATTTCTGAAAAACTTATCCTTGACGGCCTGAAACTCTTCTCTGGATCGGAATTTCCCTGACATTCCACGACGCATCTTATCTGCTTCACCAAGTGTCAATCCAGCGAAATGATAGGCTACCTTAATCACATCTTCCTGATAAACCATCACCCCAAAAGTTTCCGGCATAAGTTCGAGCAGAACCGGATTAGCGTCCTTTCGTTTTTCGGGATGTCGAAAACGTTTGATGTATTCATTCATCATTCCTGATTTTGCCACACCTGGCCGAATGACAGAACTCGCAGCTACCAACCCGAGGTAATCATCTACCTGCAGTTTTCGCAATAGCATTCTCATCGCTGGAGATTCCACATAGAAACACCCGATTGCTTTGGCTTCTCGTAGCATCGTCTTGATTCGTTCATCGTTTTTGAATTGACGCATGTTATGAATGTCAATTTCACTTTGATTTGGTTGATTATAGCTGATTATATCCAGTGCGTCTTTGATTTTACTCAACCCACGCTGACTCAAGATATCGAACTTGTAAAGTCCAACATCTTCTGCCACATGCATGTCAAATTGCAGTGTAGGATATCCTTTTGGAGGAAAAAAAGTTGCCGAGAAGTAATTAATCGGTTTTTCCGAGATGACGATTCCACTTGCGTGAACACTGAGATGACTTGGAAAGCCGTGGATATAATGTGCATACTTCACCACGAGATCTGTGAGGTGTGTTCGCTGTGATGGATGCAATTGATCTTTACTTAGCAGGTCAATTTCTTCCTTAGGCAAACCAAATACCTTCCCAAGCTCTCTTAAGACTGCCTTTCGTTGAAAAGTATTATATGTTGCTACGAGTGCTACGTGTTTGAATCTCTCAAAAATATAACGCGTCACATCGTCGCGATCTTTCCATGAAAAGTCAATATCAAAATCGGGTGGATTTTTTCGATACAAATTAATGAACCGTTCAAAATAAAGATCCAATTCAATGGGGTCTACATCAGTGATTTGAAGTATATAAGCAACAACACTATTTGCCCCACTCCCCCTTCCTACATAGAAATACCCTTTGGATCGGGCATAATTGACGATGTCCCAATTCATCAGGAAATATGAAACGAACCCCATCTTCTTAATGATATCCAATTCATGACTGATGCGTTCAAAGATTTTCTCTGAAGCAACCGGATAACGGTACTTGATCCCTTTCTTGCATAGTTTCAGTAGCAATTCCATATCCTGCTCTTCTGAACCTGTGTACGTTTTCTGATTCTGAGGCTCTCTGTCGTCGGAAAAATCGAAATCAATGGTGCTTTCTTCCAGGATTTGCTGTGTATTCTGGATGATCTCGGGGTAACCTTCAAACAACTGAATCAAGCGTCCAAGCGGCAACATTTGATCACTTGGAAGCGCTTGTTCAGTAGTTGGCAACTTGCTCAATAACGTATTTAAGTCTATGGCACGAAGTAAACGGTGCGCATTGAAATCCTTCTTTGATCGAAAGGTTGCAGGTTGCAAAATGACCATTTTATCCGTTGCACATTTTTGGAGGCGAATACTCGGAATATTCTCGGGTCTCACCCCAATGAATTCATTTTCGCGTAGTGTTCGCTTTTCTCCTTTAGCATAAGGATAGATCGTCCAAACATTGTTTAGTTCGGGAGCAGTGTAAAGCTCAGCTTTTTCTTTCAGCAAAATAGTGGTTAGGTACTGATTGATTCGTTGGAATCCATCGTTATTCTTTGCTATCAAAATAAAACGTTGTTGCACGCCATTTCTGACGTCTACACCAACTACTGGCTTTACACCGCACTTTCGTGCTTCCCGAATGAAGTTCATACACGCCGAAGTGGTATTTATATCCGTTAGCGCAAGACACGAAACACTATTTTCCTGAGCTAATCTTACGAGCGTATGAGCGTCAAAAACCCCATAACGCAAACTGTAATACGTGTGCGTATTCAAATACATATTATTGATATGTTGTTATGAGGTTGAGGTACAAATATATTAATTTCTAATCGTAATTTGATTAATTTCTAATCATTTTATTTCAATTATTTTTATCGGCAATTAAAACTTGTGCATATTCCATTGTGAATTAAGGACTTCGGGGTTCGACTCCGCTCATCCCGCGAATATCTGTACTGAATCCAGAGGGGTGAGTGGAGTCGAACCCCGATTTATGAAACCGCCCTTTTATTTAGGATTCCACGAGTACCCGTTTCTTCTTAAAAAAAACTGTAAGTCATACCTTACTCCACCGTCTAAAGCCGAAATAAAGAATATCAAATCTCAACAGTATCAGTATATTTAACTATGAAATACTTCTCAACACTTCTATTTTCTCTATTCGTATCTATCGGGTTTTCACAAAGCGATTTTAACTTCTTTAACACCGCAGACAACTTCTTCAGCACTTATTGCTCTGATGGTAAAGTCAACTATGCAGGTGCGAATGCAGATCCCAATCTTCCAAAGTTGATCGATCATATCGCAACGAATCCATCTCCAGCCGGAGAGGAAAAAGCGTACTTAATCAATGCATACAACCTGTTTGTTATCTCCAAGGTCGCAGACAACTTCCCAATGGGTTCACCAATGGACGACAGTGGATTCTTTACTGACAAGTCATTCGATTTAAACGGAGAGAAAACGTCTTTGAATTATCTCGAAAATGATATTCTTCGAAAGGAACATACTGATCCACGCATGCATTTCGCTCTTGTTTGTGGAGCTATCGGTTGTCCTCCGATCACGAATTTCGCTTACCGTCAGAATGTCCTAGACGAGCAGTTGGATAAGCAAACGAATCTCGCGTTGAACAACCGTGGATTCGTTTATTCGATGGATGACAGTAAGACAATTTTCTTATCGGAGATTTTTAACTGGTACGCAGAAGATTTTGGAAAGAACAAGAAAGAAGTAGTTGCTTACATCAATGGTTTTAGAACGAACAAGTTTGACGAGAGTTATAAAGTACAGTACTATCCATATGATTGGACCTTAAACGATGCTAATATGTTTACATCTACAGCTAGTGATGGAGAATCAGGCAATTCTACTCCTAATCAATCAGCTGGAGGAACTAATCTTCAAACTTTCACAGCTGGAAGTTTACTCGGGAAAGGTAAAATGGACTTTACTTTATTCAATACATTGTACACCCAACATTATGGAGAATGGATGGGATCTCGTTTTGGAGGAAATCGCGAGACTTTTGTAACGCACCTCTTCCAATATACTTTGGGAGTTACTAAAAACAAGCGTATCAACTTAGGATTTGACCTTAATTTCAGATATTCAGGACGTTCTGCTGATTCAACAGTATCAGGACTTTCTACTGCATTTGGTTTCAGTAATACAGATAGCTCCAGAGTAGGAGTGACTTCCGTAGGATTGCGTGTAAAAGTTCAGCCATTTAAAAATGTAGCTGACTTCTCGATTCAAAGTACCTTCCTAATTCCGACTATTGAAGATCCAGAAGGAAGATCAGCAGATCCTGCTCAAGGAATTACAGGATTGTACTGGGCTGACTGGAATCGCTATACTTGGTGGAATCAAATTTTCTATTCAAAAACATGGGGAGATTTTCAGTTGTTTACAGAGATGGACCTTTGGTTCCGTTTCAAACGAAATGAAACACAAGTTGGCATGTTAGACGTTCCTCTTAGCGCATTCATTAGCTACTTCCCTACTAACAAAATTACGGTTTATGGAATGACTCAGCACGTACATCGATTTACGAATACTGTCGCTCCAAATGATCCAATCGTTAATGATCCTGTTGGAGTGTCAATGAATTACACAGCTTCAGGTGTTGGATTTAAATATCAATTCTTACCCAACCTGAATGTCGAATTATTGTACACAAACTTCTGGCGCGGCCGTAATACAGGGCTTGGGAACACGTTTAACATAGGAATTAAATATTTAACTAAATAGTGATTCGTATAGCCTGCTTGTTCTTCTTTACGCTCTGTTTTCAGGGGGCTTATATTTATGCACAACAAATTGGTTCGATTTCTTTTTCTGGATTGACCATTACGAAGGAGGATTACCTGCGTGACATCATTTCCTGTAAGGAAGATGGAGAATTCATGGAAAAAACTTTCCAGGATGATATTTTCCTGTTACGCAACCTCAACCTCTTTTTCGAAGTCGAAGGAACCGTAGTAACAAGCGATTCTGTTTCCTACGATTTAACGTTTAGCATTCGAGAAGCCAAATATATTTACCCGATCTTCTCCATTGGTGGATTCGATGATCAGTTGAAACTACAAATAGGAGCGAATCACATCAACTTCTTAGGAAGAGCTCAATCCTTTGGTGCTTTGTACCAGTTTTATGATCGCCATTCGTTCTCTATTTTTCATAAATCGAATCGTCATGCGAATCAAAGAACAGGACATGAATTAGCTGCTGCTAAATACTCGACTATTGAACCTTTGTACTTTACAAATAGCGCAGGTAACGATACAGTAAGCGGCTTCAATTTTGATAACTATTCTGTTTCAGCTGGCGGTCACTATTGGGTAGGACGATACACCAACGTAGGACTCGGTGCTGCTTACATGTACGAAGATTATTACCAACGGGATGATGCCTTTGATTTGTTTGGGACGAAACGATTCAACTTTAACAAACATCAGCTTCGCGGACATGTAGAAACGGATCGTATTCAATACCTATTTGAACGTAGAAGTGGTTGGAAAGCTCGTGTATATGGAGAGTGGATCAAAACCTATTCAGAGAATGCTCCAAGCTTCTTGAAATTGACACTGGATGGAACGTATTATAAGTTAATTGGTGATCGCGGAAATTTTGCTGGCCGAGTTCGATTGGGATCAGCAAGCAACCAAGAGAGTCCATTTGCTCCTTTTGTGCTTGATGGCTTCATCAACGTGCGCGGAATTGGTAACCGTGTGGAACGCGGAACGGCTGAGATTGTCCTGAATGGTGAGTATAGACATTCACTATGGATTCACAAATATGTGACATTACAATCTGCTACTTTCTTTGATTACGGGGCTCTTCGTGAGGCCGGGAAATCATTCAACACTTTTTTTGATGATGAAAACCCAAACTTCTTTCTGGGAGCGGGATTGCGATTTAACCTCAATGTTATTTACAACACCAGCATTCGCGTCGATTACTCTGTAAATCCATTCGACACGTCTCAGCATGGCCTAACGTTCGGATTTGGACAGTTTTTCTAAAATTTACACTTTGGTTACAGTTTTGTAACTTATTTCTATTATATTTGTATCTGTAAAGCTAAGGACTATTAGAAGATTGTCACACTCCCCTCTAATGATCAGTTGGCGAAGCTGGCACCTATATCAAAAAGCGTAATAGTGGTTAGAGTGCTAAGTTCAAGGTTTCCATCTATAAATGAACTCTCATTTTGAGTGGAATGTCCAGTTAGTCAACGCCATACGTTCTGCGTGAGTGATTTGGTTAAGTTAGGTATAGTCAACAACGCGTAGAACAGCACTAAGTGAAAGGCTGCCTCCCTACACCGTCAGTCATCGGTATTGGGATGGTGGCCTTTTGCTTTTATGTAGGTTTCCGAGCTTCGATAGAATAAAACTAAGATTCACAGTTCTTGTTGCTGTACAAAGACTTATTCAGTTCTTGTGGTGCATGCATGAGTATGAGTTACGGGGTTCGAGAGCCTCACCCCTCAGATATCTGTATCGAACCTGGAGGGGGTGCGGATCTCGACCCCCGATTACTTCAACTACCTTACTTATTAAGATCAATTCGGACTTCGACTGCGCTCAGCCCTCTAAGGTCGTAACAGTATTTAGCGGACTGAGCGCAGTCGAAGTCCAACTTCATTGCCGCAGTAAACTGTCTAAAAACAAAAAAGGCCTTCTCTCCCGATAGTTATCGGGAAGAAGGCCTTTCTAAATTCGCTCGTTTAATTACTCAACGATAATTTTCTTAACAAGTTGCTGTTTCCCAGCAAGAACTCGTACGAAGTACATTCCAGCAGGTGCTTTACCTAATGAGATGTTTTCAGAGTGAGCTCCTTGAACTGTTCCTGGGTTGCTTTCGTAAACGATCGCTCCTAACATGTTCTCAACTTGAACTGTAATATCAGAAGATCCTAATACTGTCATATCGATTGTGAATGCTCCTTTTGATGGGTTCGGGTAAACCGAAACGTCACCATTCAAGAATAAGTCATCCAATCCAACAGTAGACAATGTTACTGAATCACTAAATGTACTAGATCCACATTCGTTCGTTACAGTCAACGTTACCAAGTAGGTAATTGTGTTACTGTATGCGTGAACTGGGTTCTCCTCAGTTGATGAGTTACCATCACCGAAGTCCCAATCGTACGTTGTAGTACCTGAAGTAGTTGATGTACTCGAGAAGATTCCAGTTGCGAAAGAAGTAGAAGAAGTAAATCCTGCTACTGGCGCTGAAAGTTCCTCAATAGTCACTGACTCAGATCCTGCTCCACAAGCATCTGTAATATCCAATGTGTACGTTCCTCCAGTTGTTACTGTAAGTGTACTAGCTGTAGAACCACCTGTCCAAGAGTATGTATCAGCCATCATGTTTGAAGAAAGCGTAGCTGAACCTCCAGTACAGCATTGTAATGTATCTGCATCTAAGAAACCAGCGTATACATCAGCAGCAGCAGAAACAACTACCGTGTCTCCACCTGTTCCACAAACACCCGTAATAGCTACATCATACGTACCTGCTGTAGAAACCCAGATAGATGTTGTCGTGTCTCCTGTTGACCACATGATCATATCGCTAGGTGAACCAGCAGCCAATTGAACGCTGTCTCCTGTACACAGTGAAACATCAGATCCTAAGAATGCAGAACTCAATGGTGAGAACTCATCAGCTCCGATGTCTGGAACCGCAGCACGTGGCTGACCGTCAAAGTCCATCGTTACATCTGGGTTAGATAAACCTGCTCCATCCAATGTATCTGCACATACGTGAAGATCACTTGCAGAATAGTACATTGGATCTACATCAATACTGTTTATATCGAATCCAGAAGCCGCTTGCCAATCTGCCAAGGTAGGTTGATCTGATCCGAAGTACCCAACGTTACCACCAGGAGAGTGAATGTTGTTGAAATCCATTTCAGAAACTGAGAAAGGACTCTGAACATATACACCGTAACCAGAAGTATAGTTTACAAAGTTGTTATTGTTTACAGAAGTAGCTCCACCACTTGTTGCGTAGAACGCACGAGAGAAGTTTCCTCCTTCAGATACTAATACGTTGTTTCCATATACATCCATGAACCCAGAGTTCGTTGAGTAGATACCGTACATTGAAGAAGTATTTCCGGGCTTACCAACCTGAACCATGTTGTTTGCCACTAAACCTCTGTTCGAAGCAGCACCATCAGCTTGTCCTAAATAGATTCCATAGTACCATCCTGAAGATCCTTCACCATACACTTGGTTGTTAGTAATAGTGAATCCACCATCACAGTAGTAGAAATAGAATGCCCAACGTGTACCAGTGTATACTGATTCACCACGTGCAACATTGTTTGTGAACGTTGCATCGTTTACATAGTAAAAGCGAGCACCGTAATAGTAGTTATTCAGGAATTCGTTTCCATCAAACGTTACGTTCTCTGAGTATGAAGTAGTACTTGAACCGTACCAGTACACTGCGTAACTTCCTCCCTCAAGTACATTATCAATGAAAGAACAGTTGTTGTTATTGTTTCCTGATGCAGAATAAATCAAACATCTGTTTGTTGATGTCGTTGTACTTGTATTCAAGATGTGACAACCTTCCACTGTATTCCAATCAGCGTTTCCTTGGAAGTCGAAAACACGACCGTAGGTAACGCCTGTATTTTCCAAGGTCATGTCTTGGAATGTATAGTAATCTGCCTCATTCAAGGCAACAACATAATTTTCAGCGAACACCGTTGCGTTAAACGAAAGCGTTGTTAAAGCAGGATCACCTGATTGTCCACGGAATGTAATTGTATTTGTTGCATCCACTCCAATCACTTCTGAAAGAAGAATCTGCTCATTGTACACTCCGTCTGCAACCTCAAAGACCACTGGACCACAAACTCCAAACTGATCTAAGTCAGCAACTGCTGTAGTAAAGTCAAGATAATCTCCGAGACCTGCTGCATCGATTACATACGTTCCGCTTAAACCTGTTGACAATCCAAATAGTGAGGAGTTATCGTTACCGGATCCAGAAGGAAGCTCTGCTACACCGTTTGGTGAGTCAGTCCAAGCAATAAGGTCATCACCAACACCGTAAGATACCGTTCCAAGGAAAACCGTTTCAGATCCTCCAGAAGGAATAGCACCTGTCCAAGCTACTACTGGTTGAGCTGCAGGAATCCCTCCTGTTGTCCAAGACCAGTTAATGTTACACGTAAATAATGTATCAGTTCCGAAGTTTTCTAATGTTACAGAAACTGAATCGTTGAACGCACAAGTGGGTACAACTGGATTTACGAAAGATGAAATACCTGCATCGTTTTGTAATAAATCGAAGATCACTACATCATCAATTGCAAAATCTGCCCAGTACCCTGAAGGATCAGCTATACGAATTCGAACAATCGCTAAACCTGAAAATGCTCCTAAACTCACTACTTGTTGTTGCCACAAATCTTGGTTATCAGACCAAGCAGGAATAACATCTAATGTCCATGTTACACCACCATCGGTAGAAACATCAACGTGAGCGTCTGGCATGTCCACACCGTACATGTGGTACCAAAACGAGAATTGAATGTCGTTCGTCCCAGCTAAATCAATCTCTGGTGACAATAAGTGCCAGGAGTTACCTGCGCTGCTACAAGGACTAGAAGCTTCTGTATATAAATACTTACCTGCGGATGTTCCGGGGTTGTGATCAGTTCCTTGAGGACCTGTTGGGTTTGAGCCTGTTCCTCCAACATCGACTAGGAAGTCTCTGTTTGCGGTAGTCCCATTTACCCAACCATCTTGGAGAGCATTTGTCGTCGTACATCCTGTTCCTGTAGACGTAAATGCTTCAAAATCCTGTGTGTAAGGAAATGTGTTTATCTGCGCTGTAGCAATACTCGGCACAATTAGACCGACGACCGCTAAAACGGATACTAGTAGAAGTTTTTTCATAATGATATTTTTTTACGGAAACGAAGATAAGAAAATTAGGATTAGCGAAGAAATTGAATCTAAACGGTTTAGGCTCGCAATTGTGAAATTAAACGGATTCATAACTAACAGGGTAAGATTTTAACATGTATTTTTTACCAAAACTCTTTTGTTTGAATTGTAGATCATCGACTTACGTAGAATAACTACTCATGTATTTATGCACGTTCTTTTCGATAAATAGCCCCTGTTTTCATTACTTTCTAGGTATAAAAAGAATCAGTTCTGGGAATTGAGGTAAACATAAATTTCACACTCAGAAACAGAAAAAGACCTCGCTCCGATCGCTATCGGGACAAGGTCTTTCAACTATGCTTGATGAAAATTTTAACTGACTATTCCGAGTCAGAAATATCAAAACGATCGGCATTCATCACTTTTGCCCATGCTTTGACGAAATCACGAACGAATTTCTCCTGATGATCATCTTGTGCGTATACTTCTGCATATGCACGTAAAACAGCGTTGGATCCAAACACCAAATCTGCTCGGGTCGCCGTCCATTTCAATTCATCATCTTTTCGGCTACGTACTTCGTATAAATTCTTGCCCTTCGGCACCCATTTATAAGACATGTCCGTAAGGTTTGAGAAAAAATCGTTGGTAAGTGCTCCTTTGTTCTCCGTGAATACTCCGTGTTGAGCTCCTCCGAAGTTGGTGTCTAGAACTCGCATTCCACCGACCAAAACAGTCATCTCTGCAGCTGTCAAATCAAGTAATTGCGCTCTATTCAACATCATCTCTTCTGGCCAAACATCAGCTCCTTTCTTTACGAAATTTCTGAACCCATCAGCTATTGGCTCCAATGGAGCGAACGAATCCACATCGGTTTGTTCTAGCGTAGCATCTCCTCTTCCTGGAAGGAAAGCTACCTTAGCGTCAACACCGGCAGCATGGGCAGCAGCTTCCACTCCCGCATTTCCACCAAGAACGATCACATCTGCCAAACTCGCGTTAAAGGTATTTGCAATTGTTCTGTACACCGAGAGTACTCTCTCCAACCTTTGTGGCTCATTTCCTTCCCAATCATTCTGCGGGCTCAATTGAATTCTCGCTCCATTTGCCCCGCCTCTTTTATCAGAATTTCTGAATGTACGAGCGCTATCCCAAGCCGTGGCAACCATGTCTGATAAAGAAATCCCGGATTCAATGATCTTTGCTTTTACCGCCTCCACATCGTAATCCGTGTTTCCTGGGTGAACTATATCTTGCCAAAGCAAATCCTCCTGTGGCACGTCTGGTCCAAAATATCTTGCTTTTGGTCCCATGTCACGGTGTGTAAGTTTGAACCAAGCACGCGCGAACGTATCCGAGAAATATGCATGATCTTCCATGAATTTTAAACTAATCTCACGATATGTAGGATCCAATTTCATGGCCATATCGGCATCCGTCATGATAGGCATTGTACGAATAGATGGATCTTCCACATCCGCAGGCATGTGTTCCTCTTTCACATTGATTGGCTGCCATTGATTGGCTCCAGCAGGACTTTTCTTCAGCTCCCAATCGTATCCAAATAACATTTCGAAATAGCCGCTGTCCCATTTCGTTGGTTCAGCCGTCCATGCACCTTCTAAACCACTTGTTACGGTATGGCGACCTACACCGGAACCAGAATTTTCTGTGTTCGACCAGCCCAAGCCTTGTTGTTCTACTCCTGCTGCTTCGGGCTCAGCTCCTAACAAATCCGCATTTCCGTTACCATGTGCCTTACCTACGGTATGACCTCCAGCAGTTAGCGCAGCCGTTTCTTCATCATTCATCGCCATACGCGCGAAAGTCTCACGAACGTGATGTGCTGTCCTTAATGGATCTGGAACACCATTTACACCTTCGGGATT
>JBGCDF010000006.1:0-4123 GCA_045105095.1 Crocinitomicaceae bacterium
GTGTTTTTCCGCAACCCGTACGGCCTCCCAAAATGATAATCTGATGTTTTATTTTTTCAAAACTACTCAGCACTTCATTTCGATAAGCTTTATAGCCACCTTTCAAAGTATTCACTTCAAAACCTGCAATCTCAAGCAACCAAGCCATACTGAAGCTACGCTTTCCACCTCTCCAACAATGCACAGTCACTTTCTTCTCTGGGGCCAATACTTTCGCTTGTTTAATAAAACCACTCATCTTAGGTCCTACAAAATCAAGTCCCTCTAACAATGCTTTTTCAGGACTGCGTTGTTTATAAGTCGTTCCAACAATGACTCTCTCTTCATTCGTAAATAAGGGCAAATTTACAGCGCCAGGGATATGGCCCTTTTCGTATTCCGCTGGGGTTCGCACATCTATGAGGACGGATGACTCTGACTGATTCCAGTATTCGTTTATGTTTATTGTTTGAGGCATATATTACTTTATGCTGGTTGTATCTTTAGTATGTTTTTAAATTGTTTGAGTTCCACAGCGTTCTTTATCAGTACTTTTGTCTTTGTGTGAAACTACCTGCCGTTGAAAAGGAACGTTTTACGAACTGTTCGTCTTCTATGACCCAGCTTCTTCAAGTCGCAAAGCTTGAGTCTCCCCGCCTCTGCAAGAGAATTCCTACGCTCAAAAACAAAACACCTTCTGAACTTGTTCTTTGTTCGTTCAATACTAAGAAGAATTTCTTTAACAAAAGGCGAAAAATTCTTACTTAAATTAGCTGCCGATTCTAAAATCCGAAAATAGCAATAGTTATCGGCTCCCCCAATTTCATCATTAGCATTTTACCGATTTCTCAGAAATTAAACTACATTAGGCCATGCAATCTACAGCGAATCCAACTATGCCTTTACCAACTAAAAAAATTCCACTTTCGGAGGTTCCTCAGTTTTCTAAAAGAGACCTGGCTTACATCAATGCGTCTCCTGATCTTCTTCCCTTTTACAAGTATCCGGTAGCGCTGGATTCTTTCAAACAGGTCATCATTGATAAAGCAAATGACGAAACTGATCGGGAACTTCTGGTCAGCGTTTTACGAGAACAGTATGCTTCTCTTTCCGAAAACAAAATGGTGTTGACAAACATCGAAGCACTGCAAGAGGAGAATTGCTTTACCGTTACTACAGCTCATCAACCAGTGATTTTCACAGGGCCTCTTTATTACATTTATAAAATTCTCTCTACCATAAAACTTGCGGAAGTTCTACAAGAGGCTTATCCTTCACAACAGTTTGTACCGGTCTTTGTTTCGGGCGCAGAGGATCATGATTTTGAGGAAGTTCAGCAAACGACTGTTTTCGGAAAAGAATTGTTATGGGAAAATGAAGAAAGCGGACCTGTCGGTAAAATGAGTACTTCCTCTCTGAAGGAAGTTATAAATCAGCTGGAAGAAATTCTAGGGAAAAGACCTGCCGCTGTTCAAATAATTGAGCTGATCAAAAAGTCCTATCAGCAAAATAAAACCTACGGTAAAGCGACCGTCGAATTGGTCCATGAGCTCTTCAAAGACTTTGGACTAGTGGTCGTCGACATGAGCAGTGTTGCGCTGAAGCAAGCCGCTATTCCTCTTTTTAAAAAAGAACTCCTCTCCTCTCCTTCCGTCGATTTGATAGAAAAAACTCAGGAGCAGCTTAATGAAAAGGGTTACAAATCACAGGCGACTGCCCGTGAAATTAATTTATTTTATTTAGGGGATCAATACCGAGAACGAATTATCAAAGAAGGTGATTTTTATAAAATTAATAACAAGAGTCTTACATTTTCTCAGCAGGAACTGCTTGCAGAATTAGATGCACACCCTGAACGATTTAGTCCTAACGTCGTGATGCGACCTTTGTATCAAGAACTCATTTTGCCGAACCTGGCCTACATTGGTGGCGGTGGAGAAATTGCATATTGGCTGGAGCGTAAAACGCAGTTTGAACATTTCGATATCAATTTCCCAATGCTCATTCGTCGTTCGTCAGCAATGATCGTTGGTAAAACAGAACAGAAAAAATTGAATAAATTAGATTTACAAGTAACTGATTTATTTACAGAGACGCACCTGTTGATTAAAAATTATGTCGATCATAAAACAGATTATAAACTTGATCTGGAATCTGAAAAAAAGGATCTCGCTACTATTTTTCGAAGTGTTATTGCTAAAGCGAAAAAAATTGATGTAAGCCTAGAAGGAGCGGTAAAAGCTGAAGAAGCCAGACAATTAAAAAGTCTGGAGCAGATGGAAGCTAGGTTTATGAAAGCTGAAAAAAGAAATCAGGAAGTAACAGTCGATCAAATTAAAAATCTACAAGAACGCCTCTTCCCTTCGAACGGTCTACAGGAACGGAAGATCAATTTTCTGACGTTTTATTTAAATGCGGGAGATTCGTTTTTTGAGAAGATGAAGGAGGAGTTGAATCCTTTGGATAAGGATTTTGTGATATTTTTTTCATGAAATAATAAACGCGGAAATAACTTCAGGCAGTATGTTGGTTTTGACTGATTGTGGTTGATTATTGTGAGGTGCTTTGCCTTTGTGCCGGAGGCACGCTTATGGGAAGCAACGACTTGCAAAGTCGATGCTAGCGGGTGGTTTGATGGAGTTGTTCATTTTTGTTGAAGAATAGAAAAGTAGACATCGCACATTGAAGAGTGACTGAGATATTCTTTTTCTATCTAATTTAGAAATAATGAAACAGCAACAAATAAATTTGAATATTAGATATGATTTTCCAATATGGAAATATCGAGTTCCATTAATATACTCAAAAACAGAAGGTTGGATTGAGGGAACCAATTATTGGTTTAGTCAAAATGAAACTGAAAAACATATTTGTTCTTCATGTGAACCATCAGGATTAGTTTTTTCGGCACTAATGAATGACGATGAATGGAAAGTATGGTTAAGTAAGTTAAAGGAAATAGCTACAGAAATATTGGGATATAAGATTGGTGAGATTGAATTAGGTGAAGTTGGACATGACTTTATTTGGATCAACCCTAAACTAAGATTGTTTGAAGAGTTCAGATCAATATGTAATTCTAGAGATTCTCAAAGGGCGTGGAATTTTCTAGAATTTGATACTTCAGAGTTAACTGAACTTGAACAGATTGAAATGGAGAAACAAATGTTTAAGTTAGATTGGCATAGTTTGCATGATAATTTAGCAACTAACTTTCAAATCAGAAAAGATCCGACAACCGCATTATTTCTATATGACTCTGTAGTCGGAAATAAAATCCCTGAATTCGACTATAAGCCAATTTCGAGAAAATGCATTTGGGCATTAGCAGATATAGGAACTGATGAATCAAAAGGATATTTAATAAAAATCTCTGAATTAAACGATAAAATATTGGCGGATTATGCGAATAAGAGATTAATAAATTGGGAAAGAGAAAAAGATAGAAAAGGGAAATAATAAAAGCTCGCTAGAACAAAATCTCTATATCCATATCTCACGTGGGTAACTTGGTTTAGCCTTCCTCGCTGCAGTACAAAACTAATCTGTTAGATGTAACTAAGAAACAGAATGAAGATACCAATCATCAAGGGACTTATAGAAAGACGAATTCTGATTAATTACCACGTTGATCCAGATGTATTGATAGATTATTTGCCTAAACCGTTTAAACCTAAATTAGTAAAGGGAAAAGGGATTGCAGGAATCTGTTTAATTCGGCTAAAAGAAGTCAGACCAAAAGGACTTCCAAAACAAGTTGGAATTTCTTCAGAAAACGGGGCTCATAGAATTGCAGTAGAATGGAGTAATAATGGTGAATTAAAAGAGGGTGTTTACATTCCAAGAAGAGATACATCTTCAATAATAAATTCGTTGGCAGGCGGAACAATATTTCCAGGAGTTCATCACTTAGCTAAATTTGAGATTAATGAAACTAGCAAAAATTATGAAGTTAGTTTTAAAAGCAAAGATGGAACTTACTTGTCAATCAAAGCAAGTGAAACAGATAAGTGGAATAGCGAAAGTGTTTTTGAGAACTTGTATTCCGTTTCAAATTTTTTCGAAAATGGCTCAGTAGGTTATTCCCCTGATAAAACTGATTTTGATGGATTAGAACTAAAGACTAACAGTTGGAAGGTTTCGC
>JBGCDF010000007.1:0-10683 GCA_045105095.1 Crocinitomicaceae bacterium
CAATTGATAATCTAACTAGTTCAATTGGAGTATGAAGTCTACTGGTTGTACAGCCCATTGAGAACAATCAACTTTAAATCAGAGAGTAGAGGTGTAAAATCATTACCTTTAAACCACTAAGTTATCTTTAAAACCGCATATCATTATGAAAAAACTATTACTCATCGTCGTATTATTTGCGGCGGGATTAACACATGCCCAAATCGTTGCTGACGGCGGCTTCGAAAACGGATCGAGTGGAACAGATTGGACTCAGAGTTCAACAAACTTCGGAACACCTTTGTGTGATGGCTCATGTGGAAACTGTGGAGGACCTTGTGGAGCCAATGCTGGTAGCTGGTATGCCTGGTTTGGTGGAGCAAATGCCGTAGAACCGGCATCAGGTCAACAGTCTGTTACAAGACCTGCTGGTTCATCAACGGCAATTTTAAGTATGGAAGTATTTATGCCTACTCCAGGACCTGGTTTGGCACAAGACCGCTTGGAAATTAGCATGGATGGAGCAATACTCGAAACGATTACTGCTTTGGACTCGATGGCTTACCAAGTGTATACTACGCTTGATCTAGATGTTTTATCGTACGCTGATGGAAACGCGCACACATTGAAGATCGAAGGATTTCAGACGTCTGCTACAAGCTTCAATGTTTTGGTTGACGATGTGGATATAGCTACAACAACTGCCCCAACGGAAGCAAATTTCTCGGCAAATCAAGTGAATGTATCAATAGGACAACCGGTTGATTTTACAGATATGTCAAGTGGGAATGTAACCGCTTGGGATTGGACTTTTACTGGAGCTACAACAACATCTTCAACAGCGGAAAACCCAACAGGTATTGTCTACAATACAGTGGGATGTTATGACGTAGAACTTACGGTAACGAGCCCATCAGGGACGGATACAGAAACGAAAACGTGTTACATTAATGTTACATGTCCTCCATTTGGATCATTCTTCGGTTATTCAGCGAATGGATTAGTTGTTGACTTTACCAACCTATCTTTAGGTGCTGAGTCATACTTATGGGATTTCGGAAATGGAAATACATCAATTGCTCCTAACCCAATCTGGACGTATACTGCACCAGGAACTTACACGGTAACGCTTGTCGCTACGGACAGTGATTGCGCTGGTACAACCGATACATACGCGATCAACATCGAAGTAGCACTTGGGCAAACTTCGGGTACTTTATCAGTAGAGACAACTGAAGCAGGAGAAACAATTGTGGCTCATCCAAACCCGTCAAATGGATTGGTTCAAATCAGCAACGTAATACCTTCTTCTGAGTACAGCTTGATTAATATTGAAGGAAAAGTATTGTTAACTGGTCAATTTGAGAATACGCAGGACCTTATTGACTTGTCTCCATATGATGAAGGAATTTACTACCTGAAAACGAATGGAGTTAGTTTGAAATTGGTGAAAGCTAACTAGAGAAGACCTCTACAATAATGAAAAGCGACCATTTGAAACATTCAAAAGGTCGCTTTTTTGTTTAAATGGATCATGACGCGCATTCAGCTTCCCGCAATCGGACTGTTGAAAATTCCGACGGCAAATTCTATCCAAACAAGAATTAGCATCAGTAGAAGCGCCATAGCCAGAACAATTCGATGATTCGTATGTTTGATTCGCTGTAAAACGAACTCAATTCCCAGGGCAGTCCCTACTAAAAGAGAACCGGCAAGGGCAAAATCCATCAGGTTCCAGTTAACGTCATCCGTAAATAACATTGCCAATAAGGGAATGCTCAAGATGACTGCGACTCCTGTAAGAAAAATGAAGAATCGTTTGTTTTTCGAAATGGTGATCATAACGCTCTTTTTTACCAGAACGAAATTTGTTTCAATTTATTTACTTCTCTTCTTTGATTTCAATTACATTATTTAATTGTAGGTATTCTTCAGTCGTGTAAATTGCGGCTATTTTGACCTGCTTATCCTTTCCGATAACGAATTCGCTCAAACCGATATGTGACTTGTTGTTGATATTCCAATCGTACGTGTATCCCAGAGCAGTCCAAGGATACTGATCGTAAAGATTACAAGGATAGTAGCGATCAATTCTACTTTGATTCACCCACGCCTTGTAAGTCGAGTCTATATCAGCGGGAAAACAGACATCACACTGGGTATCTGTGATTTCATTATCTGGACATGGTCGGAATAAATCCTCTGCTTTCACCCAAAATTCGATGAAGTAATTGTAGATTGAGTTTGGTGGAAGTCCAAGAAGTTCTTTCAGCCTTCGATCTGCATTCGTGTACTTTTCTGACTTCATTCGCTGCAAAAGCTGTGGTGCAGCAGATACCCAAATTGGCCAGTTCCCTGTTGGGTAAAAAGTAGAATCTGCGTTCAGATATGGACGATAAAATGAATCATCACCCTTCCATGATACCATTAGGACATATTCGTCGCAATCGATGGTTTTCCAGATGAGATTTGGATTTTTCTTGGTAATCGGAATCAATTTATTGTATACGTTTTTCTCTTCCGGATACATCGCCTCTTTAATAGCGGATCGATAAGTACTAGAATCTTCTTTAGGAGTAGTTTGCGCATTTCCGAAAAACGGAATAAAGAAGAGTAATAGAATGAAATTTTTCATCGCAAGTGATTTTAGGATTTGACTGATAAAATTACGCTGGTTCAGCGGATAGCGTGTAGGTGTTTTTACCTGATTTTGAATTAAGTAATGCTGTGATTTGTACTTTACCTAATCAAATGGAATGTTCAAAATCGGTAGAGTAACGTCCTTTTAAACTTTATTTTCAAAATCGCTTTTTCGCCTGTTACTTTCTGTTTTTTTGCCAATTCTCCACATGAACTCAAACAACAAAACCATGGCAGGAGCAAAAGAAACCCCTAGACAAAAAATGATTGGAATGATGTACCTAGTGCTTACCGCGCTGCTGGCACTCAATGTTTCAAAATCAGTACTCGACGCATTTGTAGCAATCGAGGAAAATATGCAAAAGGCAAATCTCACAGAGTTGTTTCGGGGAGATGAACGCAAAGATCAAATCCAGGAAGCAGCCCTCGATTTATCAAATCCCATTCAAGCAGAGAAAGCGAAATTGTTATTGAAGTCAGTGGAAGATCTCGATAAGATGACGCAAGAAAGAATTGACTTATTGGACGAGTTGAAATTGAAAATTCTCGAAGAATGTGGAGAGGACATTGGATCGGTTGGAAACAAAGCATCAATTCTCATGGAGAAAAAATCCAAAGATGGAAATCCTTTGAAACCGATTCGAATGAACCTTGAATATGTTGCTGGCAAGGACAAATACGATGAAGCGATGCGAATTATGATTGGCCAAGACATCAAGAAGCCAACAGGAGATGGAATGAAATTGTGGGAATCAATTAATGGATTTAGAAAAGAAATTACCCAGCTAGTGGCAAGTTCTCAATTGGGAGCTGGAGACAATCCATCATTCGATAAAAGCTATTACTTCAAAGCTCCTGAAATTAACAAGTTTAAAGATCAGCGCGAACTGAACAAGAAAATTGAGGAAGCCATTAAAGCATCAAATGTACACCCCGAGGATAGAGCAATGATCGCTGAAATCTATAGCTCCTTGTCAAAAGAAGAGTTCAGCACAGTACACGATGTGAAAGATGTCCACTGGATCGGAAAAACCTTTGATCATGCGCCAGTGGTAGCGGCGATCGCCTCACTTTCGTCTTTACAGAAAGATGTTTTATCGGCTAGAGCGGATGCATTGACCTTGCTCAGATCACGCGTAATGGGATCAGAATTCTCATTTAATACCATTATTCCTCTGGCACGCGGCCCCGAAGTAGTGAATCAAGGTGAAGAATTTCAGTTGGAAGTAATGATGGCCGTTTACGATAAAGACAAGCAGCCCGAAGTGACCATTGAAGGAGGAGAAGTGAGTGAAGTAAAAGATGGTAAAGGAATCATCAAATTACGTGGACAAGGAAATACCATGGATTTGAAAGGAACGGTTTCTATCAGCAATCGATCAGGAATTAAGCGCACCTTGAACTGGGAGAAAACAGTGACCGTGATGAAACCATCAGGATCCATCGAATTGCCGCAATTGAATGTATTGTATCGAGGCTATGACAACAAAGTGAATGCGACGGCATCTGGATTTCCGAATACTATTTTATCCGGATCGGGAGCATCGCTCGCACCAACATCCGATGGAATGTACAACGCTCGCCCTTCAGGGAATGGACGCACAGCCAGTTTGACTGTTTCAGGTCGAACGGCGGATGGAAGAACAGTTGCGCTAAAGACCGTCCAGTACCGCGTACTGAATTTACCGAAACCGACGATGTATTGGGGCGCAGCTGCAGATGGAGAAAGAGCAAACCCGCGTGAGAAAAACCTATTTGCGAAGTATGGAGCGGATGTTCCCCTCGATGCTAAATTCCGCATTATCAGTTGGGAAATGTCCGTTGCCGGGGCAATCCGACCAGTGAGAGATACAGGAAATAAATTGAATACTCAAGCACAAAACCTCTTGAATGCCGCCCCAAGTGGAAGCCGTGTATTTTATTCATTGCAGGTAATGGGGCCAGATAATGTCCGACGGAACCTTAGCGGCTCATTCAAGATTTAATTGATCCATTTCACCCGAAAGGTAACCTAAACCAGGTTCACGCCTAAGTCCATTCGATTGCAGTCGAGTGGGCTTTTTTTTGGCGTTCGAGCGGGCTAACATTCCAAGTCCTCTCCTCCTAAAGTCGGATGCGGGCTTTCCACTCATATCCCTAACGCGTCAACCCTCTACGTTCTACGAATCTCCCCCTGTAAAAGGACTTCGAGAGCATTTCGACAGGCTCACTGTATCACCCAGTCCTCCTAAGTGGCGTGTTAAATCCTAAGTATCTCATCGAACTCTGGGTATGAGCGAATTGAAAAGCCCGAATGAATTCATTCTAAATTAGTAGCAATTCAAGATTAGCTGACCTCTTATGCACGAACTAATTCGAGAACTTCGTATCTTTAAATCGTGCAAAAACTGAAAACATATTCGAAAAATGTGTTCACCGCGTTCCTAGCGTTGATCTTTTTTGCCAATATCACCTTTGCCCATTCAGTCGATTTCCATCTTTGTCAAGGGGAATTCCAATCAGTAGCGTTCTTCGGGAAGAAGGCATCTTGCGGTAAAATGATGGAAGCTCAAATGAGCGCTCCAATGTCTTGCTGCGATGTTAAAAATGAGTCAAAAGGCCTTGTCATAAGAGAGAAGTCATGTTGTGACAATATCACAGTGTTACAAGACAATGTTCTTGTGAAACCTTCAATAGATTTTGATAACTTCAATATTGACATTGATCTTTTCAGTGATTTTAAGAAAGTTCAATTCAAGCTTCTTCAAACAAATCACACCGCGGAGAAAGTGGAAATACCACCACCTCCGAATATCCACTTCCAGCATACTCAGGAAAAATTACAGGTCTTTATAATTTGATTCTTTCTAGCACCCAGCTGAACAATAAGTTAAACCTATTAAGAAAGAAATTATGAAAACAATATTATCGCTAATTGCAGTAGCCTTTATCGCGCTCTCGGCAGATGCACAAGTAAACACAGAACTAAGAATTTATCACATGCTCGGTACTCAAGCATTTCAATTGAGTGCAACCGCCCAGAATAATATGGGATACGATTTTCAAGTTGATCGGCTCCAGTACTATATCTCCAATTTCTCTGTTGTTCATGATGGAGGCACGGAAACGACGATTAGTTCTGATACAATTGCGTTGATGAATGCGGCAGATGGATCCTTCTCTACGATTGAATTAGGAAGTCTCAACATAACAACTGTAGAAGCAGTAAAATTCCACATAGGAGTCCCTCAACCAACGAACAATGAGAATCCAGGACTTTACGGACCAGATCATCCACTTGCACCTCAATCACCTTCAATGCACTGGGGCTGGGCCTCAGGCTATCGTTTCCTCGCGTACGAAGGGAAAGGAGGAATGAACTTCTCTCAAACTTTCCAGATGCATGGACTTGGAAATAGCAATTACTTTCAAACAACTGTTTCTGCCACTGGTCAGATGATCAATGGTGCACTAGTTATTGCGCTCGATGCTGACTACGTGAGAGGAGTAGAAGACATCAATGTCTCCAACGGAGTTATTGCGCATGGAGTAGACCAAGAAGATTTGACGGCTTTGGAAAATTTCCGTGACTACGTGTTTTCTTCGAGCAGTCAAGATTTGACAGCTTCTCAAGAAGAGTTGGATGCGTTGAACTGGGATATTTATCCAAATCCAAGTGCAGGAGTTATCCAGATAGATGTCGACGATCAGGTTCAATTTGATCGAATTCGCGTAACGGATGCATTAGGGCAAGAAATCGTAGTAGTTTCTCCATCAGAAGGAGTAACGACCATTGAACTAAACGCCTCTGGAGTATACCTAGTATCGCTAGAAAATGATGGGCAGATCTTGACGACGCAGCGAATCATCAAACAATAAGATCATGAATAAGATAATTTTAGGCGCGTTTGTGCTGATATCTGGACTGATCATTTATTCGTGTCAAAAGGAGGTATTCGGTGAGTTAGTTAAGTACGACCCGACTCCATATAACCTGCAGTTTGTAAACAATACCTTGCCAGTTCCAAACCTACCATCAGACAATCCTTTGACGGTAGCTAAAGTTCAATTAGGAAGAATGCTGTTCTACAATAAAGAACTTTCTTCGGATGGGACAGTGAGTTGTGCAAGCTGTCACAATCAGCAAAATGCCTTCTCTGATATCGATAAATTTTCTGTCGGGGTAGGAGGAGCAACGGGAGATCGTCAGGCAATGGCCATTTTCAATATGGCTTGGCACGAAAATGAATTCTTCTGGGACGGAAGGTCTCATCTCTTGAGGGATCAATCACTCGAACCAATCGAAAATCCTCTGGAAATGAACGAGTCTGTGGATAATGTGATTGAGAAGTTGTACAAGGATGCGACCATGAAAAATCAATTCATGAGGGCATTTGGTTCAATCGAAATTACTGCCGAGAAAATGTCACTTGCGTTAGAAGCGTTTATGATGTCCATCATCTCCGATGACTCCAAATATGATCAATATTTAGCCGGACAAGTTCAACTTACTCCAAGTGAGGAGAGAGGTAGAGTACTGTTCTTTGGAGAATACAATGAGTTTTTCCCTGAAACTTCTGGCGCAGATTGCGCGCACTGTCACGCAGGAAACAACTTCGAAAACGATCTGTACATGAATAATGGGTTAGATACGGACGGTGATTTCATTGATTTTGGTCGTGAATTAGCGACAGGAAACCTTGCAGATCGTGCAAAGTTCAAGGTGACAACATTGCGGAATATTGCAGTAACACCTCCGTACATGCATGATGGCCGTTTCCAAACATTGGAGGAAGTCGTTGACCATTACAACGGAGAAGTCAAGAATTCATCTACCGTTGACCCTGCGCTTTTGGGAACAACAGCAACAGGTTTGATGCTAGATGAGCAAGAGAAAGAAGATCTGATAAACTTTTTGAAAACACTAACGGATTATACACTCTTAAATAATCCTGCGTATTCGGACCCTTACTAACAAATTTTGAGGAAAGCGTTCGGCAACGTTCGCTTTCCTTATTTACTAGAAATTATGAGAAAAATTAGCACTGTTTTAACAGTATTCAGCCTGTTGTTTTTGTTCTCATGTGAGAACACCGAGGGATACATAACGGAGAAATTTACAGTTTACGGTAATTGTGGAATGTGCAAAAAAACGATCGAAGGTTCTTTGAATGATTCGGATGGGATTTCTACCGCAGAGTGGAATATGTCGAACGATCAGATGATGGTATTCTTCGATCCTAAGTCCATTTCTCTAGAGGAAATTCATGCAAAAATCGCAGCAGTAGGATACGATACTGAAGAGGCAAAAGCTTCGGACGAAGTCTACGAGAAACTCCATTCTTGCTGCAAGTACGAGCGCCCGGAGTAATTAATCTTACCAAATAAAGCTTCCTTTTGGGCGTTCGGTTGCATCTTCGCTATCGCTTTTATGCAAACCGTCGGGCTAACGTTCCAAGTCCGCTCCTCCTAAAGTCGGATGCGGGCTTTCCTCTCATATCCCTAACGCGTCCTCTACGTTCTCAACACCGCCGAAGAAGACCTCCAGAGGCAGCAGCGAAGCTAAAAGCAACGCTTTGAAAGTGAACGGGAGTTCACCTAGCGTTTAGTTAATCCAACGCGAAGCGTCCAACAATCCAATAATCCAAGCAATCCAACAATCCAAAAATCCAACACCGCCAGAGGCAGCCACGTAGTGAATCTAAGCAATCAGACAATCAGAAAATCGAACCATCGGAAAATCGCCCCCAACAATCCAAAAATCAAACAAACCCCTATCTTTGCGCCATGATTAATCTCGAGGACATAGGTATTCACTTACCGCAAGGATTTCTTTTTAAAAATATTAGCGTTCAAATCAACAAAGGAGATAAAGTAGGGCTCGTAGGAAAAAACGGAGCAGGAAAGTCGACGATGTTGCGCATGATAGCGGGAGACATTCAACCAACGGAGGGGAAAATTCATCAACCGAAAGAATGTACAATCGGCTTTTTGAAGCAAGATATTGTCATCGATACGACACAGTCAGTATTTGAATACCTGAACACCTCCAACAAGATACTGACCACGATTAACACGCGTATAGACGAGATCAATCAGGCTTTGGTCGAGCGAGATGACTACGAATCCGAAGAATACCTCGGATTACTGGATGAGCTAAATGATCTAAACCATGAGTTCAATCTTCACGAAGGGTTTCTGTGGGAAGAGAAAATCATGAGTACACTCAAAGGACTTGGATTCAGTGATGAAGATCTGAAAAAGTCCTTAAATACATTCTCAGGAGGGTGGAAAATGAGAGCGGAGTTGGCAAAGATTCTAGTGAATAATCCAGATGCGGTATTGCTCGATGAGCCAACGAACCACTTGGATATCATTTCCATTAGTTGGCTGGAGAACTACCTCAAAACGTTTGACGGAGCCGTTATGGTAATTTCGCACGACCGCCTATTCCTCGATAATGTCACGAAACGCACTTTGGAAATTTCTCATGGAAAACTACTTGACTTCGCCTTTGCTTATTCGAAGTACAAATTGGTGCGTGCGGAAGAACTCGAGAGATTAGGAGCTGCCGCGAAACAGCAAGAAAAAGACATTAAGCATACCGAGGAGCTGATCAATAAGTTCCGCGCAAAAAAGAATAAGGCTGCATTTGCTCAATCGCTGATCAAAAAGTTAGAGAAAACGGAACGTATCCAGGTGGATAATGATCGTGTGGCTTCCATGAATATCAAATTCCCATTAAGTAAACATCCTGGTAAATGGGTGTTAGAATTGGAAAATGCGGGTAAATCCTACGGAGAAAAACGACTCTTTAAGAATGTAAACATTACAGTAGGAAGAGAGGAAAAGATCGCACTTCTCGGTGCCAATGGAACGGGTAAATCAACCCTGTTGAAGTTGGTAATGGGGAAAATTGAGGCCGAAGGAAAGGTGAATTATGGTCATAACGTGAACGTTGCTTATTTCGCACAGGATCAGGCCGAACAGCTGGATAAAACGAAAACAGTTTATGAAACCGTAGATAAAATCGCTGAAGGTGAAATTCGAAAAAGCCTCAGAAGTGTACTGGGAGCGTTTTTGTTTAGTGGTGATGATGTCGATAAGAAAGTAGGAGTGCTCTCAGGAGGAGAAAGAACCCGTTTGGCTCTGTGCCAATTGTTGCTGAGCCCTTCCAACTTCTTGATTCTCGATGAGCCAACGAACCACCTCGACATCCAAAGTAAGGAGGTATTGAAACAGGCGCTTCAACAATATGAAGGAACCTTTATTGTCGTTTCTCACGACCGTGAATTCCTAGACGGATTGACAAATCGAATTTGGGATATCGCCGATCAGGGTCTTAAAATTCATCACCATGGCGTGAAGGATTTCTTGAAGCGAAAGCTATCGGTGGCACCGACGAAAGAAAACCTAAAGCAAAAAAATGTTCCTGTCAAATCAAATGAGAAGGAAGATTCGAAAGTGAAGCTATCGTATGAGGAACAAAAAGAACTCAAGCGAAAAAAGAACAAGCTGAATAATCAGGTGAATAGAGCAGAGGAGGCCATTGAGAAATTGGAGAAGAGAATTGCTGAACTCGATGTGATTATCGCAGATCTGGATTACTCAGATGAAGAGAATTCAAAAAAGGTGCTGGAAGAATACGATCAGCAGAAAAAGGAGCTAGACGCACAAATGGAGTTGTGGGAACAAGGCACTGAAGGTTTAATGGAGTTGGAGGGGTAATACCAGTCAGTTCGTAATTGGTGCTCGCCAGCCTTCAAATTTACACGCAAATTCTTCGGCTTTATCCATGAGGAAATACGTCAAAGGATTGATTTCAAAGTCATCTAGTTCGCTCTCAAAAATAACTTCCAGCAGATCTCCTTCAAGAAGTAGAAATTCTCCTTTTTCTTTCAGGAGTTCATCACGAAGCACATGCAGATGAGCCGGTTCTCCTCCAAAACTGAATTCTAATTTGTGCGTCATTTCTGGGTTGCTGCCATGCTCGATGAGTTGTTCGATGACTTGCGCATTGCCAATTTGTTGCCAATCATATTTTGTGGGCTCCCATTTCTTGTACAATGTCCAGGGTGCTTGTTT
>JBGCDF010000008.1:0-8437 GCA_045105095.1 Crocinitomicaceae bacterium
ATAAATGTAGGAACTATTTCGAGCTGGAATTGGAACTTTGGAGATGGTGGTACTTCTGATTTACAAAACCCCCAATACACGTATTTACTTCCAGGCATGTTTGATGTTCAATTGACGGTTAGCAGTAATGAAGGGTGCTCACATGATACAATTGTGTCGGTTTACATTACGGCGTATCCATCAGCAGAGGCAGCTATAGTTCAAGATTTCACAGAGGTCACCGCTGGAGAGGCAGTCACTTTCGACAATTTATCATCTAACGCGACAAGTTGGTTCTGGGATTTTGGTGATGGAAGTACTTCAACAGAAGAAAGTCCGATTCATACGTATCAATCCTCAGGTAACTTTACTGTTCTGTTAGTGGCCATGAATGAATACGGTTGTAATGATTCTGTTAGTTACACGCTATTGGTGAATAGTGAAATAACCTTATTTGCTCCCAATGCATGCACTCCCGATGAGAATGAGTTCAATCAATCGTGGGTTTATTATATATCTGGGATTGATGAAAGCGCATTCGATTTACAGATGTTTAATCGTTGGGGAGAGTTAGTTTGGTCAAGTAATACACCGAATGAATCGTGGGATGTAAGCTCAAAAGGTACGATTGTTCAGGATGGAACTTACACTTGGAAGATGTCATGTAAATCAAAAATGAATGGAGAAATTAAAGTGTTTGTTGGTCATGTAAACATTTTAAGGTAGTGCGGTCGTCATGAAAGCCTCACGCGTAGGAATGAAAATTAGAAAGATTAAAAATTAAGCTTGGCTAAATTATTTGTTATGGATAAGTTAGTGGAAGTATTCGGTCATATTTAGTAACCAATTATTTGTTAAACGCTTTGATTTAGCAAAACAGGGAATGCACATAGAAAAACAACTTCTAAAGAAACTTAAGAAGCGTGATAAAAAAGCGCAGCTGAATCTTTACGATCAATGTTTTGGAATTATGATGAGTGCAGCACTGCGCTATAAGAAGAATAGAGAAGATGCAGCGGCCTTGGTAAATGAATCGTTCTTGAAGGTTTTAACCAATATTGAGAAGTACGACCATCAGAAACCGTTCGAAGCGTGGATTCGGAGAATAGTGATCAATTCAGCGATAGACGATTTCAGAAAAAATAAAACAAAGAATGTAGAATACAATGAAAATCAGACGAGTTCAAGTGTTTCTTACAATGAAGTCGAAAACTCAATCGAAATGGAATCAGTGGAAGAAGCGATGAACGCATTGCCACCTGCTACTAGAACCGTTTTTAATCTTTATGTTTTTGATGGATATTCGCACAAGGAAATTTCTGAAAAGTGTTCAATCACTGTTGAAACATCAAAATGGCATGTGAAAATGGCCAGGAAAAAGCTTCAATTATTAATCGTTAATACGACATCAATATGTATCGTCTTAACCCTAATTTATTGGATATTATGAGCAGTAATGAAGAGTTAAAAGATATCATCCAAGATCACTTCGATAATGTAGACGTTGGGATGGAAGAAGCATGGAGAAATGACATGTCCGATCGTTTGGATGCCTTTAATAAAAGAAAGAGAAGAGGTGTTATTTTCTTTTTCACCATCGGACTATTGTTATTCTCAAGTATCACTTTGGGTGCATATTTCTTTTCTGGAAAATCAGAAGTACCTGTTCATCTTGCCAAAAAAACAGATAATAAAGCAAGTGATTTAAAGAAACAATCAGTTAAGAATGAGAAAAAGTTTTTGGATGTTGAACGCGCAGACGACAACTTGAATTTAAATGAATCGACTCGTTCGAATACACAATCAATCAATAACGACTTGTCTGATGCGCGAATAAAGAATAATGATCAAAATCAAGACGACATTTTAGTACAAAAAGGAACTTCTTCTTCTTCTTTGAAAACTGACCATAATACAACTGACACCAACAGTGAAGATATGGCTGTTGATCTTGGAGAAACTAAAGTTGAAACTGAACCTTCGGATCTTATTCGACTGAAAGAATCAAATTCTTCAAATATGGCAGGAGATGCTACCAGCCAAATTCAAAACGACATTTTAGCGCAAAAAGGAATATCTACTTCTCAGAAAACTGATCTTAATACATCTGATCTCACTAATAAAGATGTGAGTGTTGATCTTGGAGAAGCGAAAGATGAAACGGTATCTTCTGATACTAATCTAACAAAAGAGTCAGGTTCTTCGGATGTAGCAGGAAATACTACTCAATCCAATCCAAATTTGTCGAATGCTCAAGTAGATGGAAATAGCGCGCCTGATTTGGACACTCTAAATCCCAAGAAATTAATTGAGAGTGAGAATCCACCTGATATAGAAACGATTGCACTTTCCGAGAGTCAATTAGATTCATTAAATGCTGAGACGAACACCTTTAGTTCAATAGATTCAGTAGAAACTAGATCGCTTGCTCAAACTGATAGCATTAATCTCATAAAGGATGAAACTAAAACTCCATCGTTGTGGGAAATTGGTGTGTTAGGTGGAGTATCTTATGATTTCAGATCATTCAGTTCTAACAGTCAATCTCCCTATTTTGAAGAAAGAATAAACAACGAGCAAATGAACTTAGGATGGAGTGGGTCCATTGAAATCGCTCGAAATATTGGTCGTCTCCAATTGATTACGGGTATTTCTTACCAAAGAATTAGTGAAACAATAGATTATGATGTTGTTGATTTTGAATCGAGTGAGGTGACTGAAATATACATTGACAATAGTTATTGGGAATATGACAGTATTATGCAACAAGGGGTTTGGTATTACTTTGATTCCGTTTACATTCAAAATATTGATACCGTCTCACAGACCACAATTACGAGTGTAATTGACTCAAGTGGGCTGCCGGCAAATGGAGTGAATTCCTTCCAATACTTTCAAGTACCGCTGAGATTTGGGTTTCCAATTTATCATTTACCTAAACTCAAAATTGATGGTTACATTGGAGGTTCAATTGGATTTTTAGCACAAAAGCGTGGGAATTATCTATTAGATGGGGGCGGTATTACTCTCGCAGAGGTGAAGAAAGTAACGTTTAACTCACTTTTCTCAATTCGAGTAAAATATCAGTTTATGGAAAAAATGTCTATCGGATTAGAGCCGTATGTCCGCGTTGGTCACGGAAATCACAGTCCAATAATGGGAGTAAAAAGAAGATATACTTCCTTCGGAATGAATGTTGGGTTGTTCTTCTCACTTTAAATTACACGACTACTGCATCTTGACCTCTGAGTAAATCTCCTCCAACACCTTCAAATCCTCCCACAAAGAGTTCGATAACTGTCCCCCTCTCTCCACAGGTTTCGACGTTGCCCCCTTAATTATTGTTTCATCACTTTTACCCGGCTTACCTTATGCCCTTCTTTTAATTCCAAAGTGTATAAACCTTTAGCATAGCCACGAAGATCAATTTCTAATTCAGTACCTGAAAGTTCTTCCCTTTTGTAAATTAATTCACCAAGCATGTTAAAAACGAGTAATTCTGCATTTTTGAATTCATTTTTAGTCGTAACTACAATTTTTTCATTTGTAGGATTTGGGTAAATGGATATGCCTTCGAAGAAAAGATCTTCTAAACCAACATCGGTAAACGCAACACAGTTTGAAGTGTCGCTACATCCATTTTGGGTAACAATAACGGCATATTCACCATTGGACGTTACAACATAAGTCGAGCTGGTTTCTCCTGTAAGAACCTCATAAGGGTTACATCTGAGCCATTGATAGGTCGCACCACTTGGAGTAGCACTTAGCACTAAATCATTTTGAGAAACAACGGCTATAGCCGAATTTATTGTTAAACTCAGTGTAAGAATGCTATCACATCCTTGCGAGTTTATAAGTGTCTGATTATATGTGCCACTAGCCGAATAAGTCTGACCATTAATCACCAATGAATCGCAACCACTTTGTGTTATACTATTGGTTGAAGGATTATCGACTGTCAAGTTTAGTGTGAGAATACTATCACAACCCTGCGAGTTTATAAATGTTTGAGTGTATGTGCCGCTGGCTGTATAAGTCTGACCATTAACCACCAAAGAATCACAACCACTTTGTGTTATACTATTAGTAGTAGAATTAAGAATTGTAAGAGTTAGGTTTACAATGCTATCACAATTGTTGGCCAATTGAAATGTATCAACATAGGAGCCAGAATTGTATAGCACATTACTTCCAAAAACAAAACTGTCGCAAGCCGTTTGCGAGATCGAGTTGGTGCCTATCGCCACATTAACCACGATATTACTATCGCACCCCAATGTGTTGTTGTAAAACTGAGTATAACTGCCTGACTGATAGTATGTCATTCCATTAACGGTAACGCTATCGCAACTAAATGCATTGACAGTAGAATGTGGATTGCCACATTCTTTAAACTTGACAATGTAAGCATCATATCCTCCATTCGAATTAACTGTGTACGCAGTTGGTCCTGGGTCGAAATCGGCACTGGTATAAAAACGACCACCAATGTAAATATTGTCAGCAGCGTCCAGGGTAATAGTATTTCCAAAAATTGTGTAATTGGCGTATAAGTTTTTGGCCCATTCAAAGTTGCCATCATTATCGACCTTAGAAACAAACATATTGTAATCACTCTGACTAGGAGATGTGAGGTTGTAAAATGCTGGACTAGGATCTAAGTCGGCAGATTGATAAAAACTACCGGCAATATAAACATCACCTGAAGGTTGAACTTTGATTGCGGAGCCCAAGTCAGTACTAGTGCCTCCCATGTTTATTGCCCAGACATAATTACCACTTGTATCTAGTTTTATGGCGTATGCATCTTGATTACCCGTAGACACCAAGTTTTCTGTAACTGGTCCAGGGTCAAAATCTACTGTTCCATTAAAAGTTCCCGTTACATATACATTACCTGTTGTATCAGCGTCCATTGATTTTGAAACAACGTAAGTCCCTTGGCTACCATAACTTTTAGCCCAAATAAAATTACCTGTCGAGTCTAACTTTAAAACGTAAACATCAGTACTACCCAAGGAGGTTAAATTAAAGACTCCTGGTCCAGGGTCAAAATCAACAGTTGAGCTAAAGGTACCCGTTACCAGCACGTTTCCGGATCCGTCAGTACAAATTGACTCTCCTGTTGTATAAGATGTTTGTCCTATTTGCTTCGCCCAAATGAAGTTACCCAAAGCGTCCAATTTCAATATAAAAGCATCCTCTATTCCTTGTGCAGTTAAATTATATACAGATGATCCTGGATCAAAATCACCTGTCCCACCAAATTCTCCTATGAGGTATACATTTCCATTTTGATCTATAGTCAACGAATTTCCTGCATTACTATTAGAACCTCCACAATCTTTGGCCCAAATAAAATTACCATTTGAATCTAATTTTAATATAAATGCACCAGACCAGCCATTCGGTACAAGATTATATACGGATGGGCCTGGGTCGAAATCTGTAGTATCCTGAAATTGTCCCGCGATATATACGTTTCCGTTGTTATCAGTTTTTATAGAAAATCCTTCATTCGTGTAATCATGACCAAAGTCCAATGCCCAAATAAAATTGCCATTTGGGTCTAGTTTAGAAACATAAATACTTTTGAATGCAGAAGCTGTAAGATCAAATGTATTAGGTCCTGGGTCAAAATCTGCAGTACCTTCGAACCAACCAGTAGAATAGACATTTCCTGATGCATCCACGGCTATGGACAAACAAGTTTCATCATCAATGCCTCCCAAGTTTTTAGCAAATTGGAATGTTTGAGAATACGCAACATTGCCACACAGAAACAATAAAAACATTAAGAAGTAATCCTTTTTACTCATTTTATGTATAAAGTAGGTCTTATCAGTAAAACTATGATAACTAAATCCATTGCAAAAATTGTTTTTTCGCAATAGATCCTGAAAGTACAACTAATTTTAATTTTGCTCTGACATTAATTTTGTCGTAATCTAATTCTATATGAACAAGTTTACCCAATGCTCTCAGTTTAGGGTGAAACTCAATATAAATGAAACTGTTCATCTCACTCTTAAGTTTTCTTCAAATCATTTACCTTTTCTATTTCAATGCAGAGCTCATCCAACACCTTCAAATCCTCCAACAAAGAGTTCGAGAACTGTCCCCCTCTCTCCGCACAAAAGGAGTCTTGCTTTGCAAGGCTCTTTTTTATTTTCGGAAGTGGGATGAGAACCACGGCTCGTGCCGAAAGGAGTTAGAATGAGAACCTCGGTCCTCAACCTTCATTCTTCCGAATTTGGTTATCGTCTTCAAAAGCAATGCTTTTTCTTGACATGAGGAGGCACGACGAAAGCATGTAACGTAGCGGAACTACCCCTCTCTTCGCAACGAAGCTTAACATTTAGGTTGGGCTTTTTTGTGCTCCAAAACTTCTGGATTCTCACCTTAAAGGATGCATTCATTTAGCTATTCGAACTATCGTTCGACTTCCGTCTTTTCTAGGTGTAATCGTCCTTCTCATTCTTGTAACAAAAAAGCCCAACCTAAATGCTGAGCTTTAATATTTGATCATGACGAATTGGAGTCATTTATTTCAAACAGATAATTAAATATCCACCCTGCTAGCTCTCCGAAATGTCGCCAAAAGCAGCGAAACCTAAAGTCAAATGAATGCTTCCTTTTGATGTACTCCAAACTTCAATGTCGGTATATTCCTTGGTCGCAATTATTCCATAGTTCAATGATTGTTGTTCGCCTTCGGCATCATAGTTCATAACTTGTGCCAATACCGTAGGAACTTCCTTGAAAGGGCGCCCAAAGGTAATTCTTACTGTTCCCGGTCCAATGATTTTTGATGACCATCCAAATTTGTTATTACTTGTGTTAGAAGCCATTTGACCTTCTGCGTTCACAATTCCACTTAATCTTCCCATAATTACTTTTTTTGTTTAGTGAATAATTTATTGAGTTGCTGCTAAGTACCAGTTAACTAAGGGAAATTGAGTCACCCGATAGGATGATTGTTCTATTTTTCACCCGTATAGGTGACACAAATAATTTGATGTAATTCGGATTGTTTTTAGTTCAATAAATTCATTTCTCCCGCTCGAATGGCTGCTTCCGTACGATTCTTTACATCTAACTTTTCATAAATCCGTAACAAGTGGGTTTTAACTGTGTTAATTGAAATAAAAAGTAAATCTGCCGTTTCTTGATTAGATAACCCGCGAGAAACGTGAAGCAGCACTTCCTGTTCTCGGGATGAAAGTGGAGTGATGAGTAAATCATTAAATTTCGATTCGGACAACTTGTAAGGAGTGACTTCATCGGAAAATTTTTTTTGAACAGTTTCGTTTTGATCGTGTATTCGTTGTCCCAATTTTAACTGGAAATATTCCAACTTAGATAATGATTCACGTAGCTCAATTTCAATCAATAGTCTTGCTTTTTGGTGTACATTCGATTGATAAACGAATGCAAGCAGAAACAGAACCATTTGACCTACTACAAACAGAACAGGTACAATTTTAAAGGTATGCGATAATACATCTGATGCAAAGATGTCATAGCCTCTGGTGAGAACAGATGGTAATAGCAATGCGCACCCAATCAAAAAGATTGTCATGCTCTTAACTCCTTTCTATCTCAAGTAAGCGGAGGCTACAACCAAAAAAAGCGTACTAAGAACAAACAGTATGAACATGGGTATTATCAACCATTCGGAACGAATCAACATATAAAGAATAGAATATCCCAAAAAGATGATCATCCCTATTCGAATGTATTTGATTAGTCGCTCAGGGGGCTACTTAGCAGTGACAGAAGTGATCTGAATATACCGAATAGGCAAAGAAGACAAATCGCGATAAAAGATAAAATAAACGAGGGCAAGTAATGGAACTGCCATAACTCATTTGCAAAACCATAGGTGTACAGTGTAATAACACTAAAACTGATTACGGCTCCAAAATAATAGAGAAAAATTGCTTCTCTGCGCATCAACCAAAGAATAATACAACCAAAGGAAAGGAGGAGAAATAATGTGACAAAAATGATAAGAATGGTCCTCCTCCAGCTTTGATAGTTGCTCCATTGATTTGGCGAGTAAAATCGAATGGAAAAAGAAATTATACTTTCTGCCCGAATTCTTAGATACAGGTGTTCGTTTTCATCTTGTGGGGTAATCTTAAACCCAATACTCCCAGATTGGACTTCGCTATCGCTGGGCATGATTTCCATGCCATTTTGCCATTCTTGAATGCTTCCATCTTCACTTACACGAAAAAGTGTTACTGAACTCAAATAGGGAGCGTCGACTTCCAAAACACCTGCAGCGTTGCCAATATCAAACAGTGTAGTTTTTAACCAAAAAGAAGACTTTGTCGTCCCAGCATAGAACTTGTTAGTCTTTAAGGGTTTGAATTTTCTCCTGAAACTATCATTGAAAATAGAATCGTTGGAAATAGTACCATTCTTATCTTCAAAAACAGCAAACGAT
>JBGCDF010000009.1:0-14371 GCA_045105095.1 Crocinitomicaceae bacterium
GATTGTTATAATTTGTATTCATGAAACGTACACTATTCCTACTTATTCTGTTTTGCAGTTCTTTCCAAACATTTGGACAACTTCCATTCTCTTTTCCTAATAACCCAACGATCGAAGCTACGTGGCTTCAGAGGAGATATACTCCAGCAGATCCTGCCGACCCTCAACAAACGATAACAGAATACTATTATTTCTACAATAATTATGGTGTTGACACGATCAATGGTGTCGCATACAACAAGCTATATGTACATGCGTCAGATCTAATAGCTCACTATCGAGTGGATGGTTCAAAAGTCTACTATCGTACTGATTATGCCAATACAACGTTCTCTAATGATGAGCACGGAGCATACATTCAAGGCGGAGGTGAATACCTCCTATACGATTTTGGACTGGCCGTCGGAGATACCTTTGAGGTAGTTGATTACGGAGACATCGTTGTCAGTTCAATTGATTCAATTTTAATTGACAGTATCTACTGTCGAACACTTCATTTCGAAGGATCTTCTTCTCCTAGTTTCCCCTGGTATCAGCCGCTGGAGTACTATTGGATCGAAGGAATTGGGAGTAGTACAGGCTTCTATCCAGTCTTTGATTATTTCGAGGATCAACTCTACTTTCAATGTTTTTGGGATAGCTATCTCACCTATTTCACGAATGGGTATGATTGCTTCGATAGTGCCGAACTTGAAGAGGAAACAATTGAATACTCTGTCTATCCGAACCCGGTTTCAGACGTCTTAGTCATTCGATCAGAACTACCACAAAATGCTGATGGTTTCATTACAGACTTAAGTGGTAAAGTCGTTCTGTCTTTCAAGTTATCCGCGTCCCAGACCCCCTTAAATGTAAGTCACCTGAAGAGTGGAATATACCTACTAAATGTCAACGGAGAAACTCACCGAATCATCAAAAACTAGGAATCTAGCGCTTTTAATTTGCTAATTCCTCTTCTTCCCTCCACCGCGGATAATAACACGAAGGGACAAATTATACGTGAAGTAATTCCACACCCAGTTCAAAAAGACGATGAATTTATTCCGTATTCCTAAAATCGAACGGAGGTGAATCAGCATCCAGACCATCCAAGCGAAGAAACCGTAAAACTTAAATTTCGGAAGCTCAACAACGGCTTTGTTTCGACCCACTGTTGCCATGGTTCCGAGGTTCTTATATTTAAACGGAGTCATTTCGCGCCCTTTTAGATGGCACTTCATGTTTTTATAGAAACGATATCCTTGTTGAATGGCAACCTGTGCCAACTGTGGATGACCTTCGGGGAAAGCGGGGTCGTCTGAACTCATCAACGCCACATCACCAATAGCATACACATCTTTCATTCCGTTTATTTCGTTGAAATGATCCACAGCAATTCTATTTCCACGCATTCTGGCTTCCTCTGGAATACCATTTAGGTAATTCCCCTTAATTCCTGCGGCCCAAATCAGTGTTTTTGTGCGAATGATAGAGCCGTCGTCCAATTTCAATTCCGTTCCGTCGTAATCATTTACGCGCGTTTTCACGAGAACGTCCACGCCCATTTGTTCGAGGTACTTCTTCGCTTTCATCGATGATTTCTTCAGCATGGCATTCAATACCCGAGGCGCACCTTCAATCAATACTATGCGCATTTGATCAAAGTCGAGTTCTGGATATTCCTTTGGGAGAATGTACTTCTTCATTTCCGCAAGGGTTCCTGCGAGCTCTACACCGGTTGGTCCTGCCCCTGCAATTGCGATGGTTATATGCTCTGCTTTCTCTGCGGCAGGAACACTCAATGCTTCCTCGAATTGTTCCAGGACACGGTTCCGAATCTGAAGGGATTCGTCAATGCTCTTCATGGCAAATGCGTGCTTCTCAATTTGATCGTTCCCGAAGAAATTATTGGTAGCGCCAGTCGCGATAATCAATTTATCGTAATGCAATTCACCAATGGAGGTCTCAACATACTTTTCCTCCGCATTGATCGAACGTACATCTGCCATTCTAAAGTGAAAATTCTTCCTACGCTGGAAGTTTCTTCGAAATGGAAAAACAATGGAACTGGCTTCTAGTCCTGCTGTAGCTACCTGATAAAAAAGTGGTTGAAACTGATGATAATTGTTCCGGTCAATCAAGACGACCTGAACATCTAATTTGACTAGTCTTCGAGCGATTTCGAGACCTCCGAAGCCCCCGCCAATGATGACGAATCGCTTTTTTTCATTTTTGACTATATCTATTTCCATAGTGTTAAATTTAACACAGGGTTTAGGTATTTAAATTTAGTCAATTTAAAGAGTTCGAGTGGTCTTTTTATGAATAATTGGCACAAGATGGTAGGCTACTTTTGATTGAATTTATTCTAACGATGAATACTTAACTCATAGTTAAGAAAAATGCACTTATCCTCCCGTTTGCACCCACTTTGGGAGCCGTATTTTTCTTCTATCAAGTTTTCGCTTCTAATTATTTGTAAGTGGCTACTTCCCTACTATGAGCGTTCTCCTTATCCTAAATCTAGAATTTTAATCGCTCATCTCGAGAAGCATCTGCTTTCAACTGTTGGAAAGCTTCCCAACACATTATGCGTGATTTGCGCTGGATTCCTTGCACTTCAGCGTTGATTGGATCTGCTGGGGGATAGAAACGAACTTTTACCTCAAATTCTCCGTTATCGTTTTGGATCACTTCAAAATTTCGAGTTGTACACGCATTAGAAGACCAGTTTGGATCGTTCACAGCATCCGCTTCTTGAGTATCAACACCCAAGTTTTCATTCATGTATGTCAACACATCCCCGATTGATGGCAACTCCACAACGAATGCCAGCGAGTAACGCGTCATTTTCTTCACATCTAGTACTTTCGCTGATATTGCTGAGGCTTCTTCGGTTGTCTTTACTGTTTCATCCTCTATTTCCGAGAAATCATTTGGTGCTTCTGCGCTCAATTGACCAAATGTAAAAAAAGGTGCACATAACAATGTTGCGATAATCAATTTGATGTTTGGGAGTGTATTCGTGATTTTCATGATCCTTTCTGTTTCTTTTTCGTTATGAGCTACTTATCGTTCGTAGAGCTCAAAACTTGCCGCAAAAGTACAACGCTTTTGGATCAGAAATCAGGAACTGATTGACTATTCGATAAATGGACTGGAATAGGCGATAAACTGCTGTACAATTTTCCGTCAAGCAAAACGATTACGCCTACTCATAAAGCGATCAACACAGTTTCGTAAGAGATTCTATCTTTGCTTTGTGAAGACTCTCCCATTTCTTATCGTTTTCTGTATCTCCTTTTTTTCAGGTGCTCAGGAGCCGAGTTATTACACATTGGCCTCAAAACAATTCAAGGGGGTCGACATCTATGGCGTCATTCAAGACAATGATTTGAATTACCTGTTTGCAACGGATCAAGGCTTGATGGTTCATGATGGATACAGCTACCAAAAAAAGACATGTCCGAAAATGAAGGGTTCATCCGTTTTTGGATTCGTTAAAGACAGTCAGGGAACAATTTATTGCTACAACCTTCACCAACAGGTTTTTAGGATTATAAACGGTGAAATGGAGCTATACTTTAACATTCCTGATGACCTACAGCACCATGAATTGACTGTGCTTGTTGATCATGAAGATCATCTTCTAATTCAGACGAAAGGGATCATACGAATTGGGCCTAACAAATCATCCATTCAGATGATGAGGTCACTTTTCGGAGAAGGCAGCCCTGTGAATTTTCACTTATTAGATGATGGCTCAACGTTGTCCGCATCGTATCAAACAAAATTTGTTCGTCAAAAAAACGGTGAAGTTACAACCCATGAAATCGAATATGCCTCTCCTTCGAGTTCGCATACATTGGACCTCCCATTTTCATGGGTTACCATCAAAGAACAAGTCTATGCTGTCGACCACATCGATTTAGAAGTTTTTCAGTTGGATCTAGATAACTCCAAGCTTACCTATAAAACTACACTTAATCAAAATCTGATGGCAAACAATGCCATTCGGCTCATGACTACAGAAAATCAACTTTGGGTAGGGGGAATAACGAATGGAATGTATGTCTATTCGCACGATTTCGAACCTCTTTTTGACGACAAAGCAATTTATCCATCCGTGTTTGTATCTGATATACTAACAGATCAAGAAGGCAACATCTTGCTCAGCACTTTCGGCGAAGGAGTACGAGTAATTCCTAACATCAACGTCAGTAGTCATACCTTACCTAACAGCGAAAACATCTTGCACATTGAGTCAGATCAGGAACAATCCTTATTTCTTAGTACTAATCGCGGAAACATCTATCAGTTTAAAAATGGAAAGCATCATTTGCTCTATTCTGATCCAGCAGGAAAAAGTAACGAGGGAATGAAGTATTGGCCTGAGAGAAAAATCTTAGCATTTTACTCTTCAGCTGGTGCATTATTCTTTTCATGGAATGGTAGCAATTTATCTTATTTGAATGAAACCAAGGGTGCGTTTAAAAATGCTCATTTTTCAAGTTCTGATGGATTAATTGCGCTCAATTATGGAATCTGTGAAGTTAGCGTAGTAGAGGGTAACAGGTTAGAATTCCGCAAAAAACTCGGTTTACAAAAACGTGCCTATTGTGTTGTTCGGGATGAACGCACTCAATCAATTTATGCTGGTCTATCCAATGGACTCATTCGAAGTTTAACCTCTGGAAAGACAGAACCTGTGCTATTCAAAGGCCAGGGGATCTTCCCGAATTCACTGCTCTATAGTGATGGGAAAGTATATGTAGGGACGAGAAATCATGGGATTCTAGTCTATGAAAATGATCAGTTGGTTGGAGAAATCGTCTTCCCAGAAGTCATTAAAAAAATGACTATTCACAACAATCAACTGTTCGTTCTATCTAATCGTGGACTGCATATTTCTGATGTAGATGGCACTAATAGAAGGCGACTCAATAACTCCTCAGGATTATCCTCTAACTACATTTCCGAGTTTCATATCAGCAATAATGTACTCTACATTACCGATTCCAAATCCACCCAATTCACATCCCTCAATAAGTTGTTTAATCGTTTTGAAGGCATTCCCATACATTTTAAGTCAGTTGTGGTCAATAACGAAGCCACAGACCGTAAGAATTTTAGTTATGATCAACGAAAAATTCAATTCAGTTTTGGCGTTTCCTCTCTTAAGTTTCGTGACAATATTCACTACCGTTACAAGCTTGTTGGATATGAGTCTGAATGGCAAATCAAAGCATATGCCGATAATGAAGTAACCTACAACGCACTTTCGCCCGGGAAATATACATTTATGGTTCAAAGTGTGAACGGGTCCACCAAGGGTGAAACAATTTCATACCCATTTACTATTGATGCCCCCTATTATCAACAATGGTGGTTCTATTTCTTGATTTTTCTCATCACTGGATTGACAATCACGCTCTTCTTCTTCTATAGGATTCGGAACATTCGGAAGAAGAATCATGATCGTTTAGAGAAACAAAAAACACAAACGGACTTGTTAGAATTTGAATTGAAAGCCCTTCGATCTCAAATGAACCCTCATTTTATTTTTAATTCATTGAATTCAATTCAGGATCTGATCCTGAAAGAAGAAACGGATGCCTCTTACGATTATATTGTATTGTTTGCAGACCTTGTTCGCAGCACGTTAAATCACTCCAATAAAGACTTTATTGAAATAGAGAAAGAGATTGAATTTATCAAGGTGTACTTAAGCCTCGAGCAATTGCGTTTCAAGGAAGATTTTGAATATACCATCAACGCCAATGGGATCACTGATATCAAATTACCCACCTTATTGATTCAACCTTTCATTGAAAATGCTCTCATCCATGGATTGATTCATAAAGAAGGACTCAAACGATTGACCATAAATTTTCATTTAAAGGAAGACAAACTCACATGCTTGATTCGCGACAATGGAATTGGTCGTCAGAAAGCAAAGGAAATTAAGGAACGCCAGGGATCACATGAATCTTTTGCGCTCAACGCCATCGAGAAGCGACTTGCCATACTGAACCAGCATATCGAATATGAATGTGGATTTACCTTCAACGATTTAGAAGAAAATGGGAAAGCAAGCGGAACAGAAGTTAGTGTAACGCTTCCGTACAAACATCTTTATTAAACCAGATATAAAGTACATTGACCTAAACACAAACGGAAGCATAAAGAATATTAGGAGAATTACCAATTTTACACCATGAAATCGATTAAGGCACTTATTGTAGATGATGAATCAGCGGCGAGAGATGTGTTGAGCAATCTGCTCTATCGTATTTCAGCTAAGGTCGAAGTTCTCGATACTGCTCACGATGTTCCTGATGCTGTTCAAAAAATCAAAGCACTAAAACCAGATGTGGTATTCCTCGATGTGCAAATGCCGAACTACGCGGGGTATGAGATCGTTCAGTTTTTTGACTTCATTGACTTTGAAATCATCTTTGTTACGGCCTACGACGAATACGCAATTAAAGCATTTGAATTAAGCGCTGTGGATTATCTTGTAAAGCCTATCAATCGTATTCGTTTGAAAGAAGCCATAGAGAAATTGGATCAAAAACTTTTACAAAAGGGTGCTGTTGAAAATTATGAAATTCTTCGTGAGGCTCTCAAAGAAAAAGAGCTCGGTAAAATTGTCATTCCTGAATTGGGTAGTAAGCGTGTTCTCCTGTTGAATGATATAATTGCCATTGAGGCGAGTGGTGCCTACAGTAAGATTCATTTAAAAAATGATCCAACATTGCTCGTGAGCAAAAATCTCAAGTACTTCGAATCGACTTTACCTGAAGAAAGTGTGTTCTTTCGATCGCATAAGTCGTGGATCATTAACTTGGAACATATCCAGCAGTTTTCCAAAACCAAAGGCGAAATACAGCTAAGTAATACTACCACTGCACGTTTATCAAAGTACCGTATTCCCGATTTTCAAAATGCCACTTCCAAGATGAATCTTTGATTCTACTCGTAAACTAAAACAGTCCACTCATATATCGAATTGTGCACAGAATAGTGAATGCTCTATCATTGCAGCAAACACTAAATGTATAACATGAAACGATTACTTTACTCCCTACTTGTCGCCTTTTCTATCTTGGGCTCGAACGCTTTTTCTCAAATCAACGACCTACCTGTTTCTGCTAATCCGGCCTCTATATGTAGCGGACAAAATTCAATTGTATCCACAACGGGATCACAAGTTGGTATTAATTACTCTTTACGAAATAGCTTGAACGTCGTCATTGATGGTCCTTATGCGGGAACTGGAAACGATATTACGTTCGTTACTGATCCGCTGACAGCTTCAGAAACGTACAATGTTTACGCAGAGCCTCTTGAACATTCTTTGCAATTTGATGGATTGAATAGCGTTGTGAGTTTAACAAATGACGATCGCAGCATAAGCGGAATTGGTGTAACGATTAGCGCTTGGATTAGAACGACGACTTCTGGTTCAAATCAGGTTATTCTAAGTAAATACAACGGGACAGTAGGTTTTCTCATTGCTCTAGACATGAATGGGAAGGTGAAGTTTGACGGTAAGTCAGTTAACAGTGCAACCTATAAAAGCTCTGGTCCTTCCACTACATCTGTTAATGATGGGCAATGGCACCGTATTGTTGGAACGACGGATGGCGGAACTTGGTTAATTTATGTCGATGGTGTTGTTGAAAGTTCTCAAGCCTATTTTGGTTCGACAGGAAGCGTAGGAAGCACAGCACCTTTCTATCTGGGGAGCGATATGAATTTCCTTCTCCCCTACGAGGGAGAAATGGACGAAGTTGCAGTATGGGATGTTTACGCATTTAACAATACATCAATACTTCCTGCGGCTTTTAACGGTTGTCAAACAGGTGCAGTGTCAACTCTTAGAGGACTTTTTCACTTTGACGAAGGAACAACAATAGCAGTCGATAAATCGACAACTGGAATTGATGGAGTTATTTCTGACGCACCTGCAATCCCTCAAGGTGCTACGCCCTGCGCTACTGGGGCCTCACCTATTCAAATGACTCAAACTGCAACTGTTTCGGTTGTTACGTTAAATGATGAAACGATTTCAGCTTCTACCACTTCTGTCTGCTCGGGAGGAACTGCCACAATTACAACTGGAAGTTCAGTCTCTGGTGCCGAATATACTTTGATCGATGGTCTTGGAACTATCGTCGATGGACCTGTTTCAGGAAATGGGAGTGGTTTGAGTTTTAGTACTGGTTCCATTTCTTCTACTACAACGTACAGTGTAGAAGCTTCTGTTGGTTTGAATCAGGCATTCAACGGTGGACTTGATCTGGATGGAAGTAACGACTATATAAACCTGTCAGATGACCCTCGTGGAGTCTCTGGTGCGTTCACATTAGCCTGCTGGGTGAAGTCGACCCAATCTTCCCCCAATTCAAAATTTCTCATAGCAGATTACGACATCGTAATTAACGGTGGGTACGTTCTATTTATGGATGCGAATGGAAAGGCTAAAATGGACTGCAAAGGAGCAGGTAACGGAACATACATCAGTTCTGGGCCCTCAGTAACGACTGTAAATGATGGACAATGGCACTACGTAGTTGGAACAGGTGAAATCGGAAGTACTGTAAAGATATATGTGGATGGTGTTTTACAAAATTCAAGCACCGCAGTTAGCAACGGTTCCATCTTCGGAAACTTCGATCCAATGCTTGTAGGAAGATATAACAATTTCTATACGGATGGCGAAATTGATCAAATTGAAGTATGGAATGTCGCCTTAAGCGGAGCATCAATCCTAGCTAATATGACAAACTGTCTCTCAGGAAACGAAACGGGGCTAACAGGGTATTTCGATTTGAACGAGCAGGCTGGAATTGGTATCACGGATAAATCTGCGACAGGAATTAATGGTGTGCTCACGAATATGGATCCAGCCTCAGACTGGGTTACTGGTGCTCCAACGAATTGCTCCGCAACCATAGGTTGTGGTTTGACAATGAGTCAACAGCTTACCATCAACGTTGACAATGTGGCACCGGTTGCAGATCTTTCAACTCTTCCAGATGTTACAGCGCAATGTCAAGTTACTTCATTAAGCGCTCCAACAGCCACCGATGCATGCTCAGGATCCGTCACTGGAACACACAATGCGAGCTTCCCAATCACTAGTAACACCACCGTCACATGGACATACGATGATGGAGATGGAAATACCGCTACACAAACCCAAAATGTGGTTCTAAATGACATCAGTGCGCCAATCGCGGATATTGCTTCACTTTCGGATGTTAGCGCGCAATGTTCGGTAACTAGCTTAACCGCACCAACAGCGACGGACAACTGTTTGGGATCTATTACAGGAACCCATAATGCGAGCTTCCCAATTACATCAACCACCGCGGTTACCTGGACGTACAATGATGGAAATGGAAATACTTCTACACAGATGCAAAATGTGGTGATCAACGATAATACTGCCCCTGTTCCAGATCTTGCAGCTTTAGTAGATATAACAGCGCAATGCCAAGTTACCTCATTGACCAATCCATCTGCTACAGATAATTGTAGCTCAGTTACCGTTACAAATGATGCAATGCTACCAATTTCTACGAATACAACGGTTACTTGGACATATCAGGACGTCACAGGAAATAGCTCGACGCAAACCCAAAACGTAATCATAAACGATGTGACCGCACCTGTGGCAGACCTCACAACTTTAGTCGATCTAACGGCGCAATGCCAAATAACATCGTTAACCGCTCCAACAGCAACCGATAACTGCGTCGGTACAATTACTGGAACTCATAGCGTAACGCTTCCAATAACTGCAAACACTGCTGTAACTTGGACGTACGACGATGGAGACGGAAATACCTCAACTCAAGTTCAAAATGTGATCATAAATGATATTACTGCACCCGTTCCAGATGCAGCATCACTGTCTGACCTCACTGCAGCGTGTGAAATCACGTCTCTTACTCCCCCAACATCAACAGACAACTGCCAAGGCACCATTGTTGGAACAACAACAACCGCATCGCCGATTTTATCCAGCACAGCCATTACATGGACATATGACGACGGAAACGGAAATACTTCAACACAGACTCAAAACGTGATCATCAATGATAATATCGCACCAGTTGCAGATGTTTCAACTCTTGCTGACATTAACGAAGTGTGTGAAGTGACTTCGTTAACTGCTCCAACGGCGACTGACAACTGTCAGGGAATCATTTCTGGAACGCACAATGCGACATTGCCAATTACTTCAAATACTGTCGTAACGTGGACGTATGATGATGGAAATGGAAACACGTCAACGCAAACACAACAAGTGAATATAACAGATGCCACGGCACCGGTAGCTGATGCCACAACTTTATCTGATATTGTTGAAACATGTGAGGTTATCACATTAACACCACCGACGGCAACGGACAACTGCATCGGTTCCGTAACGGGAACGCATACGACCACTTTGCCGATCACCACAACTACGACTATCACTTGGACATACACTGACGGAAATGGTAACTCTTCAACGCAAGATCAAGAAGTGATCATTGACCCAGTTGATGCTGGAGTAAGTTTAACAGGATTTACGATTACCGCCGATAACTCTTCCGCAGATTCTTATCAATGGGTAGATTGTAACAACGGGAATGCTCCAATTTCTGGCGAAACAGGGCAATCGTTTACAGCTACAGCAAACGGAAATTATGCCGTTGAAGTGACTGTTGGATCATGTACGGAAATTTCAGCTTGTGAAACAATATCTACTATTGGAATCCATGAAAACGAATTAATTTCAGTGCAGATTTATCCAAATCCAACAAACAACATGTTAAGTGTATCATCAGAAAAAGAAATTCAGAAGATTTCAATTTATGATATCACAGGGTCACTCGTCCAAGAAGAGTTGTTGACTTCATTCAGTGTTGAACAATTGGCAATGGGAGTCTACACAGTAAAGATCCAAACTAACAGTGGTGCAGCACTAACAAAATTCATCAAGAATTAAGTGATTCGCTACTCTACGAAAAAGAGGTGGGATTTGTTCCTGCCTCTTTTTTTGTAACGATTTGTTGATTTACGAAAAAAGTCCGTTCACGATATCATCATCAACCGATTCTGGAATGGTCACCTTCAAATTTGGCTCCGCTTCCATGGCACGCTTGATCGCAAAAGTTGCTCCTTCGTTTCTTGCCCAGTTTCGTCGTGCAATACCATTATTGACATCCCAGTGAAGCATCGAAGTCAATCTTCGTTCGGCATCAGAACTTCCATCGAGTAGCATTCCAAATCCTCCGTTGATCACTTCTCCCCAGCCTACTCCACCGCCATTGTGGATGGAAATCCAAGTTGCGCCGCGGAAACCGTCACCAATCACATTTTGAATAGCCATATCAGCAGTAAAGCGAGAACCGTCATAAATATTCGATGTTTCACGATACGGCGAATCTGTTCCTGATACATCATGGTGATCTCTTCCTAAAATAACTGGTCCGATTTCACCCTTTTCAATCGCATCATTGAAGGCCTTCGCAATTTTCATTCGTCCCTCAGCATCAGCGTAAAGAATACGCGCTTGAGAACCAACAACTAGTTTATTTTCTTGTGCTCCTTTGATCCATTGAATATTATCCAACATCTGTTGCTGGATTTCAGCAGGGCTATTCAATCTTATTTCTTCCAATACCTGACAGGCCAGTTCATCCGTTTTGGCTAAGTCTTCAGGTTTTCCTGATCCACATACCCATCTGAACGGTCCAAAACCATAATCGAAGCACATAGGCCCCATTATGTCCTGCACATAGGAAGGATACCTAAAATCGATCCCATTCTTAGCCATGATATCCGCTCCGGCGCGCGAAGATTCTAATAGGAACGCGTTTCCGTAATCGAAGAAGTACGTTCCTTTCGCTGTATGTTTATTGATGGCATCCGCATGTCGAACTAAGGTTGCTTGAACTGCTTCTTTGAACCCTTCAGGATTCTCAGCCATCATTTTATTCGATTCTTCGAATGTAAGTCCCATCGGATAGTATCCACCTGCCCACGGATTATGCAAAGAGGTTTGATCCGAGCCCAAATCGATGTGAATACCTTCTTCGTCAAACTTCTCCCAAACCTCTACAATGTTTCCGAGGTATGCTATCGAAACGACTTCTTTTGCAGCTTGCGCGTTACGCACTCGTGTCACTAATTGATCTGCATCGCTGATAATTTCATTCACCCATCCTTGATCGTGACGAATCTTCGTGATTTTAGCATTCACTTCAGCACAGACCGTAATACAACCTGCAATCGTTCCAGCTTTAGGCTGAGCACCGCTCATTCCCCCTAGTCCGGAAGTCACGAACAACGATCCTGCGGGAGACTTTTTGATCTTTCTGAATCCGTTCAAAGCAGTAATCGTCGTACCATGCACAATTCCTTGTGGTCCGATGTACATGTATGAACCTGCCGTCATTTGACCATATTGAGAAACGCCAAGTGCGTTGAATTTCTCCCAGTCATCTGGCTTCGAATAATTCGGGATCACCATTCCATTCGTCACAACAACACGTGGAGCATCCTTGTGGGACGGGAACAATCCCATGGGATGACCTGAGTACATGGCAAGCGTTTGCTCGTCAGTCATCTCAGCTAAATATTTCATCGTAAGGCGGTACTGAATCCAGTTTTGGAAAACGGCTCCATTTCCTCCGTAAGTAATCAATTCGTGTGGATGCTGCGCAACCGCATAATCCAAGTTATTTTGGATCATGAGCATAATGGCCTTTGCCTGCTGACATTTTCCTGGATATTCATCGATTCCGCGTGCGTACATTTTGTAGGTTGGACGATAGCGAAGCATGTAAATTCTGCCGTATTCATCCAACTCGTTCATGAACTCTGGAGCGAGCGTTGTATGTTGTTCCTTCGGAAAGTACCTTAAGGCATTTCGAAGGGCCAATTTCCGTTCATCATCCGTCAAAATTTGCTTTCGTTTTGGCGCATGATTGATTCCCTCCTCATGTGCAGGCATTGACGGAATATCAGATGGAATTCCTTGTAGAATATCCTTTTGAAAAGCTGTCATCTCGATTGTTTCACTCATATCATTATTCTAAAATGTTCCGATAACTTTCGGAATTAAATCGTCTTACAAAGTTAACAGAAACGAAAAAACGCCCTTCGTTTCCGAAGAGCGTTTTCCTATAATTCTTGTATTTCTTATTTCAGAAGATTCAGATGACCGTCGTACGTATACTTCGCATCATTCAATAAATCTTTCGTTCGGATGATCCAAGTGTACGTTCCAGTTGGTAGCATTTTACCGTTGTAGGTTCCATCCCATCCAACTTCAATATCACGTGACTCCCATACAACTTCACCCCATCGATCAAAGATCAATAATTCGAAATCGTAGATATCAATTCCTTCCATGAACACTTTCCACGTTTGGTTGTGCTCATCACCATCTGGTGTAAAGGCATTTGGAGCGTAGATCAATACTTCTGGATATACGATCAATTCGTGATCCATTGTATCCACACAGCCTAGTTCTGATGTAGTAATCAACTGAACGTCGTAGCGTCCTTGAACTCCATCCGGGAATAGAACCTGAACATTTGTCTGAGTTGATTGAGAAGGTGAACCATCTTCAAATGACCACTGGTACGTGTATCCATTGAATGAATAGTTGGTGAACAATACTTTCGTATTAAACATCAACACTGGGTTCGGTGAATATTTGAAATCTGCTACTGGTTTAGGATCAACACTTAACAATTCATCCCACGTTACAGAATCAACACATCCGTCATACGAAGTCACAACCAATTGAAGATCATACTCACCTGCCCACATTTCGTCGGTAGTGATTGTATCTTGATTCAAGAATTGTTGCGTTCCATCAATCAACCAGTATGTATATTGACTTAAAGCAGGGTCCGTAGTATTCACAATATCGAAGATTGCTGCCTCACATTGAACCGGATTCAATACCTCAACATCTGGAACTGGTAATGGAGCAACTGTTACTGTTGTCGTCATTACTAATGGAGTTGACTCACATCCATCTTCAATCGTTACTGTATAATCAGTTGTAACTGCTGGGTTCGCACTGATCGTGTGGATTGGAGCGCCGTTAAAGGTACTTCCATCGCTCCATACATACGAGTATGGCTGATCCATACCTCCTGCAACCGTCGCTGTCAAGTCTGTCGGGTATCCTGGACAAATTGTTACGTTATTCGTAATCGTTCCCGTTAAAGGAGGACGAACCGTTACATCGATTGTCTCAGTTGGTGATACACATCCAACTTGATTCTCAGCATAGACAGTATACGTTGTTGCTCCTGTTGGGCTCACTGCCTGTTGAGCATTATTATCCGTAGTGTGATTCCAGTAGAACAAG
>JBGCDF010000010.1:0-12467 GCA_045105095.1 Crocinitomicaceae bacterium
ATTTTATCAGTGGTAATATCATAGTAGAATCCATCCTTGTTAATTGGATTACTCCAATACAAATGCATTTCCTCAAGATTACTGCTAGAAATAGAGCTCAGTTCAAAAGTCGAGATTTTAGAGTCGGGCAAGAAATGCCATGATTTGTCTACCAAGTATTGTTCTGATACCGCTTTAAAGTTTATGTCTTGTGTCCAAATTTTCAGGGTACTATCATCGTCATAACTACATTCTTGGTATGTGTACTTTACCGCGTTTATTTCTGTCTGACCAAAACTGGCGAAAGAAATATACAATAGAAATGTATAGACGGCTCTTCTCATATTAATGCTAACGTTTGAAGCTACGAAACGTGCAGCTCTTTACCAAAGTTGGTTTCCCGAAGGTAAGAATAGATTTATTAAACCAAAAGCGATGTCTCGAAGCTTAAACCTGCATGGATTGTAGCTTGTGCAACGGTTACTGATGTTAGTGGTATAAAGAATTATCAAATCTTTCATCATATTCGAGAATGGTATCGGCTATGATTGTTATTTTCGGACAATTCTTGGTTATTGAATCAATTTCTTGCCCTGGCATTCTCACACCGAAATTAATAATTGTTGTGAACGATGGCTTTTCAAGTAAAGATTTTGGAATAGTTTTGATCGCATCAAATCCAAAGTCATTCCCCCATATATCAAGCGTATTAATAGAGTCCAGAGGAGAAAAGTCTAGTTCGAATAGTATCATAGAAGGACTTTCTATTCGAATGTATTTAATGCTTGACGCTCCACGTACAATTTCTTGATTTATCCGTGCAATGAATATGTTCGTATCAATACCTCTCTCAGTTTCGTAAATTCCAAAATTCGTCGAATTTCCTAAACAAGTTACAGAAGAATCAAAAGAATAATCACCTTGATGGGGATATTCAAACATGTTACCCTCCCTTGAACAACAGCAGCCATCAATTAAAATTAAAGTGTCGCATACTTCTGCAACAACTTCTTGAGAACTATCCCAATTTTTGTTTAATCTAATTAGTTCTTTTTCTAAATATGATCGACATGAAACTATGGAGAATACCATTGCAAATATGATTAAAATATTTCGATGTCGGTTTTTCATTACCACTAACTATTGTATATCCGCCACTCTGGCACATATTTCTTAAATAGCTGAAGGCATAATCAATTACATCGTCCGAAATCTCAACAGTGATTTTGGTCAGCCAACGGCGTTTTTTAATAAATGGATTAAACCATTTCTACAGCTTCTTTTTCCTTATCGCGATTTGTCCAACTTTCTGGGTGGAACTGTGCCGCCCATTTTCGGTAGATCATCACCGGACCGTCACCAGCAGCCAATAAAGGCGGCTCGACGTACTTTTTGTTCTTCCAGATTTTAAAGTCGTCATGAACATCGTTCACGTAGCCTTTGAAATAGCCGTTTTTAATAAATGGAAAGAGCAATTTCTTAGGGAGAATTCCCAGCATTGGATGAATCTTTGATGGATGAATATTCTTGTTCACACTTACACCAATCCTGAGATAAATATCTGTTCCATTGATCGGAGTGGGCATCACATAATGTCTACTCACCATTTCGTATTCTACTGCTCTTGCCTCAACAATCGCATAGCCTAAACCGTGTTGAAAAATCTCAAATTCAACGTGAACTTTCTTTCCTCCAATTCCTGATAAACTGGTCATTCTTGACATTCCATACTTGGCGTTCAAGAATGGACCGTCCAATTTTAATTCGTTGATGCTTTTCACATCTCCATAGCCATGAACAAGGCCGAAATGTCCGAAATCAACGCTGTTTTCTGTTATTTCCTGAGGATTACTGTTGAGCGTCCATTCGTGAAAACGCGGCTCACTCCACCCCTCTTCATCAAACGCTTCAATATTCCATGAAGGCTCGACGTTTGGATCTTCGTGATGATAGGCTAGGATAACACCGTTTTGCTCTCTCACGTGCCATGTCCGCGTCTTCGCATTTAAAGGCGGCGGCGTTCCGTACCCTGTTTTGGTGCAATCTCCCTTTTCATTGAAACAAAACCCGTGGAAAGGACAAACAACATCTTCTCCATCGACATGTCCTCCATGTGCGAAGTGCGCTCCCATGTGTGGGCAATACGCTTCCATTACGACAGCTTTTCCACTTTGAGTTCGAAAGATGATTACTTCCTGACCACAAAATTCCTTGGCCACTAATTGACCTTTTTTCAAATTTCCTGATAACTCAATAGTAAACCAACCGTTTGGAAATGGTGGTAAGGGGGGTATGTTATTCTTCATTAAGTATAAAAAAACTAGAAATTTTTGGAATACGCAAATTCAACAAGCCTTGATCACACCAACCTTAAGAATCAGGAACAGGTTCTCATTTTGATAAAAATTGTTTGTGTATTCTAAATATTAAACGGAAATTGAGGTTTTAATGCAATCTATACCCAAATCACTTCAATTGAAGCACTTCATTTTCTTCATGTCCTTCTTCGCGTTTAATTCACTCAACGCACAGTCATTTATCAATCCAATATTTGACGGAACACCTAATTTTTCTGGGCAAGGCTTTTCCGTTTTTAATGATTGGCTGAGAGTCCCGGCTAGCGATCCGGTTTGTTTAGCGAATATGATCGATCATACGGACACACCAGATTTGACCAATGAAAACCTAGGACAATCTTCGGGTATCACTGGTATTCCATATTCAGGTGACTATTTTGTGGCTGGGCTCCATGTTACTAACGGTGCATTTTACTTCCAAGAAGGTGTCATGCAAACCGTCAATAACTTTATTGTTGGATGTCAATATACCATAAGTTTGCATCAGGCAGTGGTGAAGCAGGACAATTGTCTGGATCAATCAGGATCATGGGCCGTTTATGCTGATAACACCTTACTTGGTGTAACAGCTCCTTCGTTTAGCGACTTAGCATATAATGACGTTAACCTAACATGGGATTCCAGAACAGTGACTTTCACCGCAACTGCACAAAGTCATACCATAAAATTCTTACCCCTGGACGATGATGCTAATTTGACGAGCTCAGATATCGATATCAACGGGGGCTTGCGAATGGGTTTGGATTTAGTGGGAATTGTTGTTCAACCTGCCTTAACTCTTGGACCGGATCTTGTGGCCTGCGAAGGTGACACCGTTCAACTATCAGCCACACCTTTTTTGACGGATTATATCTGGTCGAATGGAAGCACAGATTCTGTTAATAACATTACTCAATCAGGGCACTACTGGGTGACATCAACCACAGGATGTGCGCATTCAGATACCATCTATGTTGAATTAACATCTCCTTACCCAATGATTTTCGAGGAAGGAGGGAACTTTTCCACGGATTCGTACGACACATATCAATGGATCGATTGTCAAACTTCATTCGAAATCCCAAATGAGAATGGTCAAAACTTTAGCACAAATCAAATAGGAGATTATGCCGTTGTGGTGAGTTCAAACGGTTGCGTTGGTACGTCAGAATGTCTTCCTTTTTATGTGATCCCATCTGCATTCACTCCAGATGGAGACCAGACAAATGACTTCTGGGAGATTCCCAACCTGGATGATCGATTCCCCAAAAATGTTGTTTACGTCTATAACAGATGGGGAAATCTCGTTTTTCAATCTCAAGAAGGAAAATATAACGAAGCTCCATGGGATGGTAAATTTAATGGGAACGTTCTCCCTGTTGCCAGTTATTACTACGTGATAGAGCCAAATGACAATGTTTCCGACGGTCTGAAAGGTGTAGTGTCGATTGTTATTTAAGCCAAAAGCATGAGTCGATAACGCTGGCTGATTCCTCAGTATCCTTTACGTTTTGATTTCAGATACAGTTCTCGATAAACGTCAAAATATCCAATGCCGTACACAATGAACCAACTCACTATGATGGTCAGCGCTCCAATAAGCGATCTATTTTGAAATTCCTCCATGGCAGGAATCACTTTTATGAATACGTTGATAAAAGAGCCCCATGCAAAAAAAGCCAAAATTGGATATATCCATTTTCTGCCATTTCTCGGATTGATATAAAACATCCCGAGCCCAAAAAACAGATGAATGGCGAACAAAGTGAATCCTTCACGAACCGGATCTATCCGCTTATTTTGCAACCAAATGGAGTCGATTAACTCATTCGAATCGAATTCTACTTGGTTTTCTTCCTCTTTATTTGTTCGGTTTGTCACAATGAAATCTAATCAGCCAAGGCAAGTAATGCAAAACTCGCTAACCAGTGACCTCCCTCATAGCTATCTCCCACTAAGTTTTCAAATGAATATTCGATGTGTTCGTTTCCGATTTTTACTAAATGTCCATACTTCTCTGGTGAGATTTTTGCAATTCCATATAAACACCAAGCACGCGAAAAGTTCAAGCCATCGAGGTGCACAAGGTGGCCGTCGGATCTGTCAGAGACCACCGCTGGTTTCAACTCGAACGATTGATTACTTAATTGCGGAAGGAATTTGTCTAACCATCCAATAAACTCTTCTTTCGGGTAAACGCGACGCATTAAGTTCGCTTCTTCGAAACAGGGTGAAAGGAAATCGTAACCGCTCGGTTCCCAACTCAAGGGGCAATCGGCGTCCGTTTCGTAAAAATCGATTGCTCTTGATTTTACCAAGTTCAATAATGAATCGTTCCCCACAGTTTCCGCGTAATCGTATATCATACACAAAGCAAAGGCCGTGTTCGTATGCGTTCCTACCCGGATAGGATAATGCAACTTGGGTAGAAAGTTCATGCAGCGCTCGACGATAACGTCTGCCAATGGTTTCATGTTATCACTTAATTCTTTTGCCTGTGGCTCTTCCCACGTTGCGAGTTCATCCGCGAGTTTCAGTAGCCATGCCCATCCGTACATTCTCTCGAAACCTTGACTCAATGAATCTTCGAAGTACTCGATTTCTTTGGCGATATTTTCTGGGGTGATGTGCGCTTTTAGGCCTTCTAAAATTCGATCTCGTTCTTTCATTTGTGGTTTCTCTTTGGCAAGGCGCACGAGGGACCAATGTCCGTGTACTGCAGAATGCCAATCGAAACATCCGTAGAATGCTGGATGAAGGTCTTTCGGTGAACGCAGGTAGTCGTCGCTTCCGATTACTTGATTGAGTTTATTCGGGTATTCAATGTCGATGCATTTGATCGGTAATTTCACCAGTTTATCTGCACTTTCATCGGTTAATTGTAAACGTTCTGCTAGTTCGATTGACGATTCTTCTTCCGATTCTGATTCTTGTGGGTACTGCACGCAGGCTGCAAGGAATACGAGCAATAATAGGTATAGAGAGGTGCGAATTTTCATAGTTTGAAAGATAGATATTTATTTGGAGTGGGTTAGGGAATTTTTGGTGTTTTTTGTGTGAAATGAAGTTGATGTTTTGTTCGATTTTATTGCAAAGGGTTTAAAGTAGTTGTTATGGTGTACGACATGTTTTTGTTTAGTTTGACCGCAGAGGACGCAAAGACGCAAAGTTAGTTTTAGGTGATTCGAGCACTAGGACACGGCTTGATCCGATAGCTATCGGATTCAAGACACAACGAAATCTTCTTGTGCCGCGCAGCGGTTTGTGTCTTAGTGGTTGAATTTATTTACTCACCATCGAGTGGTAAACTGTCGATAACACATTGTACGCAAATCCAAGTGTGAACGCAGAAGTGAAAATGATCATCGGGATGTTTTCCTTTCCTGAATGGTAGAAAATCTGGAAAATTCCATAGCCCATAAACAAGAACTCGATGAGTAATAGTGGCGTAATTTGAATACGATTATATTTCTTACGCTCGCCTTTCGGTTGCTGAGCGGTAATGTTGAATTTCGGAGTTCGGACAAACTCTGATTTCTTCCCTAAATAACCTTCGATTACACCTAAAGCCATATACACGGACATTCCCATATTCACAACCAGAAAAGAGATGAAAATAAACGGAAACGTAATCGCTCCCAACAACTTGTTTTTTGAACTCATGATGTTTCCACCCGCGAAAACGAATAATAGGAGCAGATTGGTACATAAAAAGACTGGAAATAAGTAATAAATCCAGGAGTCTTGTGGTAGTCGATCAATCGCTAAAGACACTGGGAATGAAAGCACAATAAACGACACTACAATCAAGTACACTGAACTATTCAGGAGATGAAAAGAACCAATTAATTTTGCCCAGGCGCTTGGGCGTTTATCTTTGATTAGCATGCGTACGTTCTTTCGCACGCACTCCGCGGCACCTTTCGACCAACGGAATTGCTGCGCTCTGTATGCTGGAAGCGTAACGGGCAACTCGGACGGCGATTCTATTTCCCGAACATAGGCGAATTTCCATCCTTTGATTTGCGCTCTGAAACTCAAATCTAAATCTTCCGTGAGCGTATCGGCTTCCCAACCACCGGCGTCTGCGATGCACGACTTTCGCCAAATTCCCGCTGTTCCATTGAAATTGATGTACGCTCCACTTGCATTACGTCCACCCTGCTCGACAGAGAAATGCGTATTTAAAATGACTGTTTGCAATCGCGTCAAGAAAGAATAATTTTCGTTCAGGTAGGTCCATCTTGATTGCACCACTCCTACTTTCTCGCTGCTAAAATATGGAATGGCTTCCATCAGGAAGTTGACATCCGGCATGAAATCAGCATCAAAAATGGCGACAAATTCACCTTTAGCGGAGCTCAAGCCATAGTCTAACGCCCCTGCTTTAAATCCAACTCGGTGATCTCGTTGAATGTATTGGATATCGAACCCTTGTTTCTGATAATGCTCTACTTTCGCTTTCGCTTTCTCAATCGTGTCGTCCGTTGAATCGTCGAGTACCTGAATTTCCAGCTTGTCTTTGGGATAATTGAGCTCAACAATACGGTCGATCAATCGCTCTACCACATACGATTCATTGTACATCGGAAGTTGAATTGTTACGTGCGGAAGTTCTTTCCATTCCTTTCGTTCGTGTACATTCTTACGAAACAAAAAATTCAGTAATAAGCTGAACTCTACAAGACTATAGATCAGCAGTAGGGAAGAAATGATAACGTATAATGTAATTACCAGATAGGTCAAATCAACTTCTTTTATTCCAAAATGCCCTTAGCAAAGCTGGGAGTATTATCAAGTCCGAAATTAACGCAATAAATAACATAGTTGCAACGAGCAGCCCAATATTTCGGTTTGACTCTATGGCTGAAAGCATCAAGGTTCCAAATCCGATCATAAGAATTATCGACGTCACAGATGCTGGAAAGGTGTTTTCTCGGAGGCTAAGTGCTATTGAATCAGCCGCTTTTAATTCACTGGATCGCTTGAGTACGCTTAAAAAGTAAATCGTGTCATCCAATGCTAACCCCAGAATGATGGAGAGCGCCATTGCAGTTGTTGGGTTCAACTCGACACCCATCCAATACATCAATGTTAAGCCAAATCCAACAGGCAGTAAGTTCGGGATGAATGAAATTATGGCTATTCGGAAGGAACGAAATGCACAACCAATGACGATCATTGCTATAACCAAACAAAGTGCAATTCCAATCAAGACTAACAATGTTACCCTAGTTCGCGATTGATCCCTCACAAAGGAAAAACCACTGATAAATAATCGGTGATCATCGTCTTGAAGTTGATTTAGGGTGAACTGCAGTTTTTGATTGCGCCGCTCCGCTTCAGCACTTCCGATATCAGGCATTCGCCCCACAATGCGAAACAACTTTTGATCGCTCGTCATGGCGTTAATCAACCCGAGCTCTGTCTTGTATTTCCTTAAATCTGAAATGAAGGATTCGTTGATGCTGTCTGGTAAAGAAAACTGAGACGCTTTTCCAAAACGGTTATATCTGTTGAGACGTTTGATGGAAGTATTGACGCTAAAAACTGCTCGGCAATCGTACTCTTTTAGCAATGCTTCCTCAATTTTGTCCACTTTCGAAACGAGCTCTTGCGTGAGTCCATTTTTTGATTCAATCACCACATCAATGGCTCTTGTTCCTTCGAAATGTTCATCTGTAAAGCGGAAGGCTTGACCAATTTTCGTGTCATTTCCAAAGCGTTGATGATATGAAACGTTGATTTCGAAATTCACAAAAATGCTTGTTAAAGCGAGTACAAGTAGCATTCCAGATACTGAAATAACGATCCACTTCCGCTTCAGGAGGCCAATCAGAAATTCTGCGCTTGACGAAAAAGCAGATTGTTTATTGAAGAATCCCACACGAAATGATTCGAGCATAATTGGCAATAAGAAACGTGCTGTTACATAGGCTAAAAGGATACCTGAACATGTCACTGTGGCGAAATCAAAAATTTCATCAATTCCCGTGAAGAAGAACAGACCAAATGCTACGGCAGTTGTTAAGGTCGTCAACCAAAGTGGAAGTTTCAGGGGGTTCATTGTTTCAGCTATTCTTTCCTGAACTGAGCCTTCTTTGATTCGCTTGTATTTGTAGAGTATGTGAACAATGTCTGAAAAGGACAGGACCAGAATTAGCAGAGGTGTTGTTGCTGTGAGTAGCCCAATGCTGATTTTTCCAAAGTAGAAAACCATGGCCAAAAGTGATAGGTTGACCGCCAAAATGCTCGCAACCACAAGTAAGCTTCGTACATCACGAAACCACATCAAAAATAAGAACAACAAGATAGCGCCAGTAAGTAAAGGAAGGACAACAACTTCTTTCTCCAGTGCTTTTTTCATCTCATTGGAAAAGACACCTTTCCCAATAAGGTGGAACTCTGTGAACTTATAATCACCAACTTTTTCTTCGATTCGTTCAAGGTCTACCCTGTCCCAATCAACGTTGAGCATAATGCGTGCGGCGGTTCTGTCATTGGAGAGAAACTTCGGTGTTACATCCGAATAAGCATCAATTTTTGAAAAGCGCTTTGCGAATTTACGTTCATCTTCAACGGGAAGGAGAAGCACCGATTTTGAGCCGAGTAAGGTCTTTTGAGCCAGTTCAACGGATGTGAGCCCAAGAGCATTCTTCACTCCTTTAATACGAAGCAAGTCTTTTCGTAAAGATTCTAGTATAACAAAGCCTTCCTGAGAATCGAATTTGGCATCAAAGCCTATGGAAACAACCAGCCCATTTTTATCCGAAGGAAAGCGTTTTGAATACTCTTCATAGTTTTGGTAGGCCTCGCTTGATCGGGTATTGAGCGTCGTGAGGCTGAAGTCAGATTTGACCTGTGTGCCTGTCCATGCTCCGATCGCGATTGAGGCGTACGCAAAGAAAATAATGAGCCAACTTCTGCCAGACATTGTTAAAAATATGAGTTTTAAGGTAATTCGAAATTAGTGATTTAGTGCAATTCTTTGCTCCTGTTATCAATAACTCTCAAAACAATAATCTAATCACCGTCCACATGGTATATAATAGAATTATGTTTTGTTATTTTCGCCTTCCTCATATATGGATACGTCCATGAAGCTTTGAACATATAAGGATTGACACAAATCTTTGTTAAAATGGATCCAACATTCGTGATGAACTTCTGCGCTTCTTTGCCTGTCCATTCGTCTAATAGATAATAAACAACAGCTTCATACTCCTCCAGAGCTCGATTGGTCCAAGTGATATTCACTAAAACCGGAGTTGTGGAAATTTATCCGACATTCTCTTCATCGCATCACTATGTGATACTGTTTCTCCTGATTTCGCTTGTTCAAGACTTTCTAACGTTCTAGCTTTTGATTCTTCAGAAAGTTCTTCCCACCAATCTTTATCATCGGATGCTTTTGACAGCAAAGTGTGAACTGCTTGTAACAAGGAACTATCTGAAATTCCATCAATTAGTTGATGCAAATGGGATTTTAAATCTGTCGTCGTCATATACCAAAGATAACGCAAAAACAGGGAACATCATACAGTCTTTACTCTTACGCCATTAATGCGCGTCCAACCAATTATCAGCAATCTCCATTTCAACGACCATCGGAACGACCATTTCCACAGCTGATTCCATCTCCTTTTTCACCAGTTCTTGCATCAACTCAATTTCATCAACATGAACATCAAATACCAATTCATCGTGCACCTGTAAGAGCATTTTGGATTTCAGTTGTTGTTCTTCCATCGCATTTGCCACTTTGATCATCGCTAATTTAATGATGTCGGCTGCCGACCCTTGAATTGGAGCGTTGACTGCGTTTCGTTCAGCAAAACCACGAACTACCGCATTCGCTGAATTAATGTCTTTCAGGTAACGTCGACGCATCATGATCGTCTCGACATATCCATTTTCACGTGCTTTTTTGACAGCGCTATCCATGTACGCCTTGATCGTTCCGTATTGCTCGAAGTAGCTGTCGATAATTTGCTTTGCCTCTTTTCTGGAGATTCCCAAATTCTGAGCGAGTCCGAAAGCTGACTGACCATAAATGATCCCGAAGTTGACCGCTTTAGCAGCACTACGTTGATCGCGAGACACCTCGTCCATAGAAACTCCGAACACTTTCGAAGCGGTCGCTGCGTGAATATCCTGTCCACTTTGGAATGCTTCAATCATTGCTGTATCATCCGCCAATGCAGCGATAATTCTCAACTCAATTTGTGAGTAATCCGCTGCCATTAATTTGAATTCTTCTCCACGAGGGATAAAGGATTTACGGATTTCCCTTCCTTTCGCTGTTCGGATTGGAATATTCTGAAGGTTCGGATGATTAGAGCTCAATCGGCCTGTTGCGGCCACTGTTTGCATGTACTGCGTGTGAATTCTTCCGTCTACTGGATCCATCATCGTTGGCAAAGGATCAACATACGTACTTTTCAGTTTTCTCAACTGGCGGTACTCCAAAATCATCGGAATGATCGGGTGAGCATGTTTCAACTTCGTGAGTACATCCTCCGACGTAGCGTATTGACCGGTTTTCGTTTTCTTGGCTTTCGCAGAGATCTTCATGTGATCAAATAACACCTCTCCCAATTGTCGTGGAGAATCAACGTTGAACTCCGTTCCTGATTCTTGTTTGATATTCGCCTCAAGTTCGACGAGGGTTGTACCCAATTCTTCTGAATACCTTCCCAATCCGGCGTCATCGATAGCAATTCCTTCTTGCTCCATCGACGCCAACACAGAAACAAGCGGCATCTCCATTCCATAGAACAGATCAATTAAATGTTCTTTCTGGATTTCCGGATGAAACAGTTCTTTCAACTGCCATGTGATGTCTGCATCTTCGCAGGCGTAATCCACCACTTTTTCAGGCTCCAAATCAGCCATGTTTCCTTGATTCTTTCCTTTCTTTCCGATTAAGGTTTCAATGGAAATTGGCTTGTATTTCAAATAGAGTTCTGATAAGAAATCCATTCCTTGCTTAGACTCTGGATTGATCAAGTAATGCGCGACCATTGTATCGAACATAGGAGCGTTCACTGAAACACCGTAACGGTTGATCACTTTCAGATCATATTTGATGTTATGCGCTACTTTTTCTATTTCTTTTGATTCGAAAAACGGACGAAATTCTTCAACAATCGTTTTGGCTTGATCGAAATCGTGTGGGATGGCCACGTAATATCCTTCTCTCGCTTTAAACGAAAATGACATTCCGATGATATTCGCGTGAAGCGCATCGAGACTATCCGTCTCCGTATCGAAACACACAGACGATTGTGACATGAGCAATTCAAGCAATTCAGCACGTTCCTCGGGTTTCGTGATCAGGTGATAACTCGGTTTTTCTGTAGCTATCGTTTTGAACTCAGATGTTTCTTCCGGTTCTTGCTCAACCACCAAACTCTGTGTTCCGAACAAGTCCAACTGTCCTTTTCCATCGTCATTCTTAGCAGTAACTGTTGTGTTCACCACAATCTCTTTTCCGAGTACTCGCTTGGATAGATTTCTGAATTCTAATTCCGTGAAAACTTCCTCAATCTTCCCTTCATCATATGGAGAAAGAACCAGGTCTTCCTCATTGAATTCTACATCAACATCGATAATGATTGTTGCCAAGGATTTCGACATCAAGCCTTGAGCTGCATAGGTCTCAATGTTTTCTTTTTGTTTTCCTTTCAGTTGATCCGAATTTTCAATGATTCCTTCTACCGAGCCAAATTGCTTGAGTAGTTTAGAAGCTGTCTTCGGACCAATTCCTGGGATTCCTGGGATGTTATCAGCAGCATCACCCTGAAGTCCAAGAATATCAATTACTTGCTCTACTCTCTCGACATCGAACTTTTCCTGAATCTTTGCTACATCCCAAATCTCAGCTGGATTCCCCCCGCGACCTGGTCGAAACATCATTGATTTCTCCGTCACTAACTGACCAAAATCCTTATCCGGTGTCATCATAAACGTTAAGAACCCTTCCTTTTCTGCCATTTTGGAGAGTGTTCCAATCACATCATCTGCTTCGTAACCCGCTTTTTGAACAATTGGAATATTAAACGCACGAATGATTTTCTTGATCGGTTCAATCATCGTAATGATTCCCTCTGGCGTTTCATCTCGGTGTGCTTTGTACTCTGGAAATTCTTC
>JBGCDF010000011.1:0-7906 GCA_045105095.1 Crocinitomicaceae bacterium
ATTGGCGTGGGTGGTCGTGAAATAGGCTATATGTTTGGACAATATAAAAGACTTCGAAATGAATTTACAGGTGTTCTTACTGGTAAAGGGCGAAGTTATGGCGGATCATTGATTCGACCTGAAGCAACGGGGTACGGAAATGTATATTTTGCACAGAATATGCTGGAAACTAAGGGAGAGAGCTTCAAAGGCAAGACCGTTGTAATTTCTGGTTCTGGAAACGTAGCGCAATATGCTGCTGAAAAAGCAATAGAATTAGGTGCAAAAGTTGTTACAATGTCCGATTCTTCAGGATACATTCACGATACGAATGGAATTTCTTCAGCGCAATTGGACGAATTGTTCGAATTGAAGAATGTTCGTCGTGGTCGTGTAAGCGAAATGGCTGATAAATACGATGATATTTCTTTCCACGCTGGAAAACGTCCTTGGGAGGTTAAAGTGGATGTGGCTCTTCCATGTGCTACTCAAAATGAATTGAATGGTGAAGAAGCAAAAATGTTGGTTGATAATGGTGTTATCTGCGTAGCGGAAGGAGCAAACATGCCAACAACACCAGAAGGTATTGCAGCATTCCAAGCAGGTTCAGTATTGTTCTCACCTGGTAAAGCGTCAAACGCTGGAGGTGTGGCAACATCAGGATTGGAAATGTCTCAAAACTCATTGAGAATGAACTGGTCTCGTGAAGAAGTAGACGAGAAACTACACGGAATTATGGTTTCTATCCATAAAGCATGTGTTGAATATGGAACATTAGAAAATGGTTATGTTGATTACGTGAAAGGGGCAAACATTGCTGGTTTCATGAAAGTTGCAGATGCAATGATTGATCAAGGAATCGTTTAATTCTAAGATACATTACACAAAGGTCGGCTCTCAAAGAGTCGACCTTTTTTTATTCTCATTATTTTAACATCAGGTTAGTCATTTTGTTAGTTTTGTTTTAACTATTGATGAAATATGGACGTGCTAGACAAACGTAAAATTACCTTCGATCGAACTGGATTCGAAAACGAAGAGTTACTGGATATTTATCGAAGACTTCTGAAACCTCGTTTGATCGAGGAGAAAATGTTGATTCTCTTGCGCCAGGGTAAGATTTCCAAATGGTTTTCAGGTTGGGGACAAGAGGCAATTTCTGTCGGAACAGCTTATGCAATGGACCGTGAAGAATACATTCTTCCGATGCACAGAAATTTGGGAGTCTTCACGACGAGAGATATTCCATTGAACCGTTTGTTTTCGCAGTTCCAAGGAAAAGCTTCTGGCTTTACGAAAGGACGCGATCGCTCATTCCACTTCGGAACGCAGGATTACAAAATTGTCGGGATGATTTCACACCTCGGACCTCAATTGGCCTTGGCAGATGGAATTGCGCTAGCATCGAAAGTACGTGATCAGAAGAAAGCGACCATTGTTTTTACTGGAGATGGAGGAGCGAGTGAGGGAGATTTTCATGAGGCACTGAACGTGGCTTCTGTTTGGGATCTACCCGTGATTTTTGGAATCGAAAACAATTGTTGGGGATTGTCCACGCCATCTAACGAACAATTCAATTGTAAGCAGTTTATCGATAAAGGTATTGGATACGGAATGGAAGCTGTTCAAGTGAACGGAAACAATATTTTGGAAGTCATTACGACAATCAGAAAAATTGCCGAGGACATTCGTAAGAATCCAAAGCCAGTATTGTTGGAGTTTATGACGTTCAGAATGCGTGGCCACGAGGAAGCGTCAGGTACGAAGTACTATCCGGAAGGTTTACAAAATGAGTGGGAAGAATTCGACCCGCTTACCAATTTCTCGGAATTCCTTTATGCGAATGGAGTTCTTGATGAAGCGACCGAAGATAGGTTCCGAATTGAAATCAAGAAAGAAATTCAAGACGGCCTAGAATTGGCGTATGCCGAAGAAGATATTGTTCCGAATGTAGAGACTGAATTGAAAGATTTATTCACAGACTTCACTCAAGAAATTCAAACTGCTTCAGGAAATAAAACAGAAAAACGATTGGTTGATGCGATTCAAGATGGATTGCGTCAATCGATGGAGAAATATCCAGACCTAGTAATCATGGGGCAAGATGTCGCTGAATACGGAGGTGTTTTCAAAGTAACAGAAGGCTTTGTAGAACAATTTGGGAAAGATCGAGTTCGAAATACACCCATTTGCGAAAGCGCAATTGTTGGTGCCGGACTTGGGTTGTCAATCGCAGGAATGAAAGCGGTTGTGGAAATGCAGTTCGCCGATTTTGTAACATGTGGATTCAACCAAATCGTAAATAACCTAGCAAAAATGCACTGGCGTTGGGGACAAAATGCGGACGTTGTAGTGCGAATGCCAACTGGGGCTGGTTCAGCGGCTGGACCATTTCACTCACAAAGCAACGAGGCGTGGTTTTTCCATACACCTGGGTTAAAAATTGTTTTCCCCTCTTCACCCTATGAAGCAAAGGGATTGCTTAATGCGGCGATCGAAGATCCGAATCCCGTAATGGTATTCGAACATAAATTCCTCTACAGAAGTATTCGAGAAGAAATTCCAGATGACTACTACACCGTTGAAATTGGTAAGGCGAAAACAGTGAATGAAGGATCGGATTTGACAATCATCACCTACGGACTTGGAGTTCATTGGGCTAAGGAGTACGCTGAAAATCACACCGATTTAAGCATCGAGATTTTAGATCTTCGCACGCTCCTTCCTTTGGATAATGAAGCGATTTACGCAGCTGCAAGAAAAACAGGGCGTGTAATTGTTCTTCATGAAGATTGCATGACAGGAGGAATAGGAGGTGAGCTTGTTGCACTGATTTCTGAAAACTGCTTCGAATCATTGGATGCGCCTGTTAAGCGTGTTGCATCATTGGATACTCCGGTTCCATTTGCGGGTCAATTGGAGCAACAGTTTTTGCCGAAAGAACGATTGTCTGAGGCGATTGAGGCATTGATGCAATATTAAATGTAAGATTTTGAGGAATTGGCGAGCGGTTTGATTAGGTTGCCATTTAGCCATTTAGCCATTTAGCCATTTAGCCATTTAGCCATTTAGCCATTTAGCCATTTAGCCATTTAGCCATTTAGCCATTTAGCCATTTAGCCATTTAGCCATTTAGCCATATTGCTAAACAGCTGGAACAGGCACTGATTTGCTCTTCTTCTATCTGGGCGTTCCCCTTTCATTCTCTTCCTCACCCGTGCACGCTCCCTCACAGCCATTCAATGGTCGTGTCTTCCACTATATCTTTTCCGTCAATCCAAGATTGATCGTAAAAGGATGCCGCTGCAACCACTAACGCCGACAATCGTTTTAAACGCATAATAGTGTAGCAAGGCGATGCCATTTTCGTGGAAATATTCACTTATACGTATGTCGACCGATATCAATATGCGTACAAGTTATCAACTCACAGGTATATCTAAATATTGGTATATCGAAATATATCGATATACCAATAAGTCGTCCTTTTAAAACCAACTCTCAGCAGAACAAGAATAACGTTCAATAAAAAAGCCCAGACTCTCGTCTAGGCTCTCTCGTTTCGTAGTCCGAAGATTAATCTTCAATAACTGTATATCCTGGGTATTTCGATTTCGAGAAGACAAATTTCGAATCCGCAACCGAAGGATTAGAAGTAAATTTTTTCATGGAGTATGTCATTTTCGTTTGATCACGCATTGACATTACTACACGCTTTAATTCGTTCGTCGATACCGAGACGTATAATACAATGTACGTGTAATCAACCTTCGCGTTTTTCGGATACAGATAAATCATGTGAACCGATTCTCCTCCGATGGTTGTTTTCTTAGAGTATTTGCTCTTAAATCCAGTTTCCCAGATTGTCATTAATTTCTTTGGATTGACAGATTCTTCATCCTCTTCGTCAGCATCTGTTACATAAACCGTCTTTTCTTCTTTGATAACTGTCCATGTTTTAATTCCGTTCGAGATAACCGTGTTATCACCAAAAGAAGCATAGTACTTATCACCTTTTACCCATCCTTTTCCTGAAAAAGATGATTTTGAATCAGAAGAACTGTTTTTTACTGTCGAACTGAATTCAACGTAAAACGATTTTTGAGCTTTAATCTTTGCAGATAGCTTATCTAAAATTGCATCTGCTTTAGCATCTTGTCCAAAAGAGGTGAAAGAGAATGCTGCGAACGTTAATATGATTGTTAAAAATCTCATGTCATTTTGTTTTACAGTGCAAATATCGAAAATTGTGCCAAAAAAAATGGGAAATCATTATTTATTCGATAATTCGTCAAGTATTTCTGTTAAGGTTTTGTTAACGATATCGTGCCTTCCTTGGTAGCGCTTGATTTGGTAGTTTTTTGATGAATATTCACGAACTAATTTTTCTTGATCTTCAGAAGAGTAAAATTCATCTTGATCTCCGATTACGAAGTAATTCTTTTGGTCTCTATGGAACTCCACAGTATTTGCGAGGTCAGGAGGGAAGACGCAAGCCCAAAGAATCATAGCGTCAAAATGTGACTTCCCCAATTGGTTCCATCTGGCAGCAGTTGCTCCGCCCTGTGAGAATCCAAGCAGGTACTTTTTTTCGACATCATATTCCTTCGAAACCCTTTTGTCCAATCCATCGAGATAGCTTAAGTTGTCCGCGATGTCAGTTTCTCGCGCTTCTTTTGTCATCCATGATGCTCCGACACGACCACTGGCCCCTTTTAGGTAGAAACGATGCATTCCTTCAGGTGCGACAACAAGAACGTCTTGACCTATTTCTCGAAACTTGCGAATAAAGAATTCTACGAGCTGACCGTAACCATGGAGTACATACAACACCGTTTTTGGACTAGAGCCTTCATTCAGAGTACGGTAGCGAAAAGTTTTGGGGTGCGTGAATTGATATTCCATTTATCAAAGATAAGCACATATTGTCGGCATGAAAATTGTAGTAAATTCGCGAACTAGTAATCGTATTTATTCGTCAGTTAATGTTGAACAGATTTCCCTTTTTTCTACTGCTTAGTGCCATTTATTGCTTTCAAGCTAATGTCAGTTTTTCTCAGGAAGTTGCAGTGAGAGATAAAATCACGCAACAGTTTGTGTTGGATGCGAAGATCATATCGAATGATCCGAAGGTTCAGAAAAGGGTCGATTTAAATGGACGTTTCAAACTTGAGCCGTTTAAAGGATGTGATAGTATTTTTATCACTGCGGATGATTATCAGACCATAGTTACATCTTATTCCGAGATCAAAAAGATGGGAATCGTGGAAATGGTGGATGAACCGCTTTCATTCACAGATATTATAATTTCTGTCAATCGATGGGATGAGGAGCAGCTAAAGGTTCCTAATCGGATTACGTCAATCGACATGAAAGAGGCCGAGTTACTTGGTCCGCAAACATCAGCAGATCTCCTCGAAACAAGTGGATATGTTTTCATTCAGAAGAGTCAACTAGCAGGAGGTTCTCCCCAGTTGAGAGGGTTTGGAACCAATCGCGTCTTGATTGCAGTGGACGGTGTACGAATGAACAATGCCATTTTCCGATCAGGAAACCTGCAGAATGTGATTTCTTTGGATGCAAATTCTCTGGAGTCGGTCGAAGTATTGTTCGGACCGGGAGCTGTGATTTACGGGAGCGATGCCATTGGAGGAGTAATGAATTTTAGTACGAAAGAGGCACAATTTTCCCCCGACTCAGTCAATACCTTCTTGCCAACTCATTTTGCAGGAAGATATTCATCGGCGTCTAATGAAGTGATGACTCACGTTGATTTCAATATAGGGAAGAAGAAGTGGGCCTTTTTGACTTCCTTGACTTTCTCGCGTTATGGAGATTTGCGAACTGGTAAAAACGGGAATAGCGCTTTCCTTAGACCAACCTATCAACAGAGAATTAACGGTGTAGATTCTACACTTGTGAATGATGATCCTACACTGCAATTACATTCAGGCTTCAGTCAGATCAACGCGATTCAGAAGATCAAATATCAGGCCTCGGAAAATTGGCTGCTGGATTACTCATTTATCTATTCAACAACAACGGATGCGCCTCGCTACGATCGTTTGGCACTGGATAGAGAGGAAGATGGAATTCTTGATAATGCAGAATGGTACTACGGGCCTCAAAAATGGATGATGCACAAATTTGGTGCGACTCATTCCAGAAAATCTGGGGTGTATAATGACTTGAGAATTACAGCAGCGTATCAAAACTTTCAAGAAAGTCGCCACGACCGCAAAACTGGGAATTCGCTTATCAGAAGACAATTTGAGAATGTAGATGCATTTTCGTTAAACGTTGATCTTGATAAGAAAGTCGGTAAGCGTTTTACACTGTTTTATGGCTTAGAATCCATTGGAAATGTTGTAGGATCGAATGCCTATACAGAAGATATCGATACGAAAGAACAATTGACCATTAACTCAAGATATCCAAATGAATCAACCTGGTTTTCATCTGGAGCCTATGTCAATGGGAAATATAGTTTGAACGAAACATGGAGTTTGAACGGAGGCTTGCGATACAGCTTTTATTCGATTTCTGCTGAGTTTGACACGTCCTTGTTTCCATTCCCAGTAACGCAGACCACGAATAGCAATGGAGCACTAAATGGTAGTTTGGGATTGGTTTTCAATCCTAGTGATCATTTTCAGATTTATTCGAATTTCGCAACCGGATTTAGAGCGCCAAACATAGATGACCTCGGTAAAGTATTTGATTCCGAACCAGGGTCAGTTGTTATTCCGAATGTCAATTTAAGACCTGAATACGTGTACAACGGAGAACTCGGTTTTGTAGCAGCAGTGGCGGCGCGCGTAAAGATCGATGGTGTTGCCTATTACACTTACCTACAAGATGCATTGGCAAGAGCGGATTTCAGCTTTAACGGACAAGACAGCATCTTTTACCAAGGCGAGATGAGTAGGGTGCAAGCCGTTCAAAATGTTTCGGACGCATGGGTATATGGTGTACAGGCAGGAATCGAAGTGGTTTTGACAAAAGGACTTTCATTGAGAAGTACCATCAGTTTCCAAAAAGGAGAAGAATTCAATATCGAAGACTCCGCCTATTATCCGAAAAGTCATGTTGCACCTACCTTCGGTAGAACTTCCATTACCTATAAGCGTCGACAATTGAAATTAGATGTTTACAGCAATTATCAAATGAGATTAGACCCAGAGGATCTGCCATTTGACGAACCAACCTTTCTTTATGCTCTCAACGACGACGGACAGGCATTTGTTCCAAGCTGGTATACCTTGAATGTTAAAGCGGCGGTTTTCTTCAATAAACACCTATCCATTTCTGGAGGAATAGAAAACATTACCAATCAGTTGTACCGCACAGCAAGGTCAGGTATTAGCGCTCCTGGCCGCAATTTTGTGCTCGGATTAAAGGTAACGCTCTAATACACAAGCGATCGGACAATCAAACAATCGGAAAATCAGACAATCGAACTTTCCAAAAGCGCAGCGATCCAACAATCAGACAATCCACCTAATCCTTCCTCGCCCACAAAGGCAAATAAATCAACGCAAACTGCATCACAATTCGACTGTAAGCGTTAATCTTTGATCCAACGAATGGTTCATCCTGAGCAGCATCCCAAATATGGACTGGAAGAAAGGCAACCATCAACAGAGAAATTCCCAACAAAGACAATTTTCGATAGGCAGGAATGAACACTCCGATTCCAAGCAGTAATTCAGCCCCACCAGCAAGATAGTTCAGAATATACTTTGACATAAAGTCTGGGGTCAGAGGAAAATAAACCTCTGGAGCAACAAAATGGAAAATTCCCGACAGAATCAGTAAAACTGCCAATACAATACCTATAATCTTTTTCTTATTCATCTACTTTAATTTACCATCCAACAATCCAACAATCCAACAATCCAACAATCCAACAATCCAACAATCCAAC
>JBGCDF010000012.1:0-9320 GCA_045105095.1 Crocinitomicaceae bacterium
ATCCATGACTCTGTGATTTTTTTTTGTAATACTGAGAATTTTTTTCTCTGCATCATTCAGATATCGTCTGGATGCCACGAGATCATTCAACTCGCCCGCATTAGCAGCCAAATTCATTAGGCAGGATGCCACCATGTCTGATAAACCTAGGAATTCGGATTCCTCCAAACACTTCTGATAGTATTCGGACGATTTTTCGAAGTGCTTCGACTCAGCATAGGTCACAGCGACTCCCCAATAGACGTTGATGTGAGCGCGCGTATGCGTTTCATCCATTTCCTCTAAAATTTTCAATGCTCGGCCGTATAACTCTTCGGCTTTCACCAATTCCGATTTTGCCAAATGTGTCCGAGCGATAAAATCGATTACTAGGCCTTCTTCTTCTTTGGATAAAGGAAGTTCATCCAGCATTTTATACGATAGCTCACGGGAGCCTTCAAAATCAGAAAGTGCGTTGCAGATAATCTGATTCTTCTCAAAAAGTAAATTGATTTCTGCTTGGGAATTACCATCTTCCTGAAGTTTAGGAATGGTTTTATCAATAATATAAATGATTTCAATTGGATGGAAATATCCGAGATTACTACAGTCACTCCGAATTTTTTTAATCTGTTTTTCTCCGTTAAGCTTGGAGTAGATCGATTCAAGGCTGTCAATGAATGAGTGGTCCAAATTTGGAACTATAGCGGAATCCTGAGAGTGAGCAAGGTTGCAAGTGAAAATCAGAAGAATGTGTAAAAGGACAGATCGAATCACAGGTAAAAAATGGACGTAAATTAGGTTCAGGCAACGAAACAACTGTATTGTCATGTTGCAACTCAAAGATAACATATTCCAAAATAATCTTGCTGATCAAGAAGGGTTAAATAGTGAACTACTTGTATAAACTGTAGGATGTTTTTATCGCAAGGGTAGAAGTATTAAGCTTCGTGCTTCGTTGGTGGTTCAGTTCCGCTTCCAAAGTCAAAGTCTTCATTTTTTTCTAGAATATCCCAAGTATGATCAGCTAACAAGCGAACAGTTGCTACAAATTCGAAACTCTTTTTTGAACGTCCCCACTGATTGGGAGCAATGAGTGAAAGTAGAAACGATGTATCCTCTTTTTCGTAGAGATGATATACGTGATTAATCAGTGGTTCAAAACGCATTTCGGCAGCGTAAATGATCTCAGAAATCACTTTTCGATCGCTCAATTGCTTCGCCTGATCAGCCAATAATTGCATTTGCTGATAAATCTGGCTCAATTGCATATCCGTTTGATGCTCCATGGCCGCCATAGCGTTCCCTTTGATACGACCTTGATCTTCAGGCTTAACGATGGCTGAACCTGCATGATGCGGATATTCCAAGGAGTTCGGATTTTCCGTGATTTTATCTGGATCGATGGGATTTTCAAACTTTTCTGACATGATACAAATTTACAAAACTGATGTGAATAGATCGAATTTTGTTTAACTTAAATTGATTTTAGTTAAACAATTTAATAATTACATCGTTTGAGTACGATGAAGGTCATCCAATTTTGAGGGCATCTATCAAAAAAAAGAAACCCTCCAACTGATAAGAAGGAGGGTTTGATTGATGTACGTTCTCATCAAGTTTGAATCGTGTTCATTACGCGTTCAGGTGTGATTAATTCGAATAGAACTGTTTCAGGAACGCTTGTGCTGTTCGGATGATTTTTATAGAATTGAGCAACATCGCGACCTTGGCGTTCGGCAATTTTTACTCCAACTTCCCGAGCAGACTGATAGAATTTATCTACCGCTGATCTCAATTCTGGCGATACAAATTGATACGTGTCTTGTAAGAAATCCAACGAAGTCTCCAAAACTCCTCGTCCCATAATGGTTTGTGGATACGGTCCCTGACCAGTTACGGACGCGTTTAATTGAACATCCATAAAATTCATATTTCCAAGTTCGGCGTACGTCGCATCTTGCGAAGGAAGACAGTTCAATACGTCATCCGCAGTCCAATCCTTGAAAGCTTTGTTCGGTAGTGGCATCATTAAGGTGGATGCGTTCGGAACAAATGCAGCTTGCGTATAGGCTCCGTCATTCACCACAGTATGTTGAACTGAGAATTGCCAAACGAACAGCGTTAATACTTCCTTCAATAATTCCGTTGTCTGCACTGCCTCAGGGAAGCGATTCGCCGATTGATCAGTATCTCCGACGGTATAATTAAATGCTGGAATCAATTTATCAAAGAAGCGTTGCAGTTGGATATCATTTTTGACTGCGTCATCATCTTTATAGACCGTATCAACAAAATCAACGATGTATTTGGCAATGGCCTCATACCACAGCGAAGCATCGTGTATGTAAGGATATGAAAACGGTGTTTCTTCAACTCCACGTTCTCTTGCGTCTTTTGTGATCGCCAAATCGAGGAATCGGAAATTACCGTCGTTATAATACATTTTATCCTGCAGTTGATAGTTTCCAATTCGTCCACAACTGAAAATCAAATCATAGACAAAACCAATGTTGTACACTCCCGGACTGGCATTCACTACGCGTGTTTCTGGGAATGATTTCGCATTCGGATGATAATCTCGGTTATAGATCGTTTGCTGAAACTCCGAAGTATAAACTACGTGAGGACGAAGCAATTTGAACACGGGATGTTCTTGGAAAGGAATGGTCGATTCGGGGGGAGTTGCAGGGTTAAATACCTCTTCTGAGAAGAGAGAAATCGAAACCATTGCACAAATTTGATGCGCCAGTAACTGGTGGAAACCAACATCGTGAAGGGTCTGTCCCGCGCAATTCGTCTGCATTTTTGCAAGCAACCATGCATTTTCTGCATTCGGCATATCAGGAGTATAGACCATTTCCCCTTTATCGAGTTGAATAGCAACGGGCATCAATTCATTTTCCGCTGTTACTTTGAACAAAACGATGGGTTTTGCCAAGTAGAAATCAACGGGGATTTCGGTACAAGCGCTTAAGTATTTCCTGTAATCTGCGATGTACGTAACTTCAGCTAAATCCTTGATTTCTTCAATATTCGAAATTTCGGCTGCATCGAGTAACAAATCTCGGGTAGATTTAGAAACCTTTGTCAATAGATTTGGCATAAACCCTGCTACTTGTTGGCGTGCAAATTCGGCGTCATCTTTCAACCAGTATTCTGGTTTAGGAATGGTCATGAAATTGTGTCCGTAGTAGATTCTCTCTAACTTTTCAACTGCGGTTTCATTCGGCTTTGGAGTGATGGGATTTTCTGCATCAGCGATCGCTCTCTGCTTCACATTGTTATCCCATTGTTCGTCGAGCATTTTCAGAACATTTTTATCCTGAATCGTTTTCTTCATTGTTTGCGGAACTTTTGAGAAGTCTTCCACAAAGGCAACGACGTTTCCATCAAACACATACTTAGAGTCGCCGTAGATACTTTTTGATAAACCTGGTGCAATTGCAGCTGCATCACGGTCCACTTCATTGTACAGGTAGGCATAACTCAACTCGTTCATCGTGGTTGTATCCGAAGCAATATCTGGAGCCGAATAACTTCCCCAAGTTGCTTTCATTTGCGCAATTTTGTCGTGAGCTCCTGCATTCAACAGGATGTTATTTACTGCGTTGTAAGCCGAATCTAGGGCTCCGACAATCCATCCGTGGTGTACAGATCCGCATTCCCCCGCAATATTCAAGCTTCCGTTAAATTCTGGAGTTAATAGAGTAGGGTAGATGTTTTTGAATTGACCCGGAGCGAATAATGCGAAAGCACCTCCACCAGCGTGATTATCCCAGAACCACGTTTTCGTTGTTACTTCTGGATCGTATCCTGCAAAATGGTCGTAAATATCTGAATCGGGATATAGATACGCTATTCCTTTCAAACATTCATTTACACGTTCTTCATCAGACAAGGCACCGAGTCTTTCAGCGTCTTGAGCCCAGCAATAAATCTGTAAGACTCCATTTTCAGAATCATAGCCATAAGATGGATACACGATCTGGCGGTTCGAACGATCTGTTGTTGCCACTCCTAATCCTTTATCGAACTGGCGCTCTTCACCAACGTCCTTCCAAAATTGTTTTTTGAATGTGATAAACGCCTTGAATGATGGCATATAGTTGCACTCTCGAATCGCTTGTGCCTTTGAGAATGATAATTTATCAAAGAAGTTCGTTTTGAGTTGTCCATTTAAGTACGCTCCGTTGGGTAGGGTGCTGATTACGTAAGGATATTCTTTTTTGATTGTTTCTGTTGAATCCGCTGAAGAATTCTCGATTTCGGCGATCATACCACCATGCCCATCATACATACTTTCATCATACTGAACACCAAGTACGCGGTGATTCTTGAATACACGTTTTTTCGCTGTATTATCTGTTTTTGTCGTATCGTACTTCTCTTCAATGGAAGATTTAGGCACGTTAGAAGGAGCTTCAGCATCTTTGGTCAAATTGGGAGGATTGTATCCGTATACTCCTTGATCATCTTTCAGCATTCCAACCTGAACTTGTGCAATATGACCATCTTTTACTTTCACTCCACTTTCGAGGTTCAATACTTTCTCACAGGCATTTGGGAAATGTTGCATTCCTTCATTAACGGTAAGCATGTAAATATTTTGATCTGATGGATCATACGGATTCTTGCTTCCTCCCCAGTCGTAAACGGCGATGACCATTTCTACGAAAGAAACACGATACATTCCTGTTCCAACATTCATTGTTTCGAGGAAACTGGCAACGCTCCAAGGCAAGTAAGCACTTTTCGGTCCCATTTTCGGATCGTAGTACTCACCAAGATCTCCTAACGTGAATACATTGGTTAAATAATCCCACATTGAGTGATTATCATACTGCATCAACAAAGCAAACCCTTCAGCGAATGAATCGTTAATCGCCGTGATAAATGGATCATTTACTTGATCTAATACCATGTTTATCGGGAGGTATTCGTTTCCGCTTGAATCCTGTACAGCAGTAACCCAAACTTCTGGCAAATCTCCTCCTTCGTTTTCTCCAAAATTGAATGATTCGTTGTTAGCTGCCGCCGCTTGAGCTGTCGTATACGTCTCCATGTTATTGTAGCGCATTCGCTGATAATCGGAACTGTAATAGAATTTTCTCCATTTGACAATTTCTTCTTCTAATCCGGCTCTCTCGAGCGCTGCATTTACAGACAACGCCACTTGTTGCACAGGTAGCATATCCTCGGAAAATTGCGGTAAGCGCATTCCTCCAACCTCTCCGTAAAGTCCTTTCTTACTTTGATCGTTGGGGTCATAGTCTTTCGAATACCAAGTATCGATTCGTCCACCCACTCGATCAGAGCTTTCAAATAGTTCGAATTCAATTCCTAGAGATTGTAAAATAAGCCCTGAGAACAATCCCGCGAAACCTCCACCAACAATACCTACTAATGGTTCTTTCGTTCGGTTATTTTCATTTGCTGCTTCGAAGGCAGATTTAAATTTACCAGCATTGGGTCGTTTTCGCTGTTTCGCGACTTCTGATAAATAATCAGATCCATGATTACTCAACAACCAATTAGAGAAAGCGTTTTTCAGCGTCCCATTTGATTGATTCGCTCCTTTCGGAGCAGATTTAAATGATAAGAAACTCATTACGTATTATTTTTTGGTTAGAAAATGTGCCCAAATGGCATATTACGAAAGTACGGAATGAGCTTGGCTGAAAAGCAGGTGTTTATACGTGATTATGTGAAGTTTGGAAAGGAATGACTCTTGATAGCCTCAATAACTTGTTCCTTTTTTTCGAGATGAGGATGATGACCGCAGTCGTCTAGTAACAAGGTTTTTCCATTCGGAAATTGTGATAAGATCAACGATAATTGCTTTGGAGTTCCATACTGATCGTTCTTTCCCTGAATAAATAACCCAGAATTGTTGGAACCAATTTCTTTGGTGATGTCCCAATCTACGAATCGCTCGTCTCGCCACATATTCGCCCAAGCATAGAAAAGCTCTTCAGTTTTGTCTTCGTGATATTTTTTCAGCCCGTCGAGCTTCCCTAGTTTGTACGCATCTATTGCGGGTTGTATTCCTGCGATCGTCTCTGGTTCGTTGATCACATGTGCTGCCATGGTAACGATACCTGCAATTCTAGATGGCGCGATATGATCGAAAAGGAGAGAAATAGTTCCACCGTCGGAGTGCCCGATTAATAGGATGTTGGTGTCATCGGGGATTACAGCTTCAATGAAAGGAGGTAGTTCCTTCAATGCGTAGTTGTGCAGGTAGCGCTCGTTACGTTCAGAAGTGAAATTAGAAGAGCCTCCGTGCCCTTGGCGATCATAGACAATCCCGTGAATGCCGAGCTCATCGCATAATTCCTGTGGAAAACTCTTCCATTGTCCAATACTGCCCAGTGCTTCATGAATAAATAAGACCACAACAGATTCATTCTTGAGATCCATTGGTTCAACCTCAACATAATTCAGTACTATATTTTCTCCTATAAACCTCACTTATACCGCATAAAAAGGGGGATACATCTGTTCAACAGAATGAATCCCCTCAATATCTTTTTTGATTTTAATTAGTTTTTTACACGCTCAACATAAACTCCTGTTCGCGTATCAACCTTAACCACCTCGCCAGTTCCGATGAACAAAGGAACGCGAATTTCGGCTCCAGTTGCAATCGTTGCAGGTTTCATAGTATTTGTCGCGGTATCACCTTTGATTCCAGGTTCAGTATACGTGATCTCAGAAGTAATGTACATCGGTAATTCCAGAACGAGCGGCAACTCTTCCTCAGCGTGAAAGAGGATGGAACACACCATTCCTTCTGTCAAAAACTTTGGTTTTTCAACCATTTCTGGTCGAATATTAATTTGCTCGTAATTTTCATTATTCATGAAAACGAAATCTTCTCCATCTTGATACAAATATTGGTATTCACGGTTCTCGATACGAACGATATCGATTTTATGCCCTGCAGAGAAGGTAAAGTCTAAAATTTTCCCAGTTTCAATCAAACGCATTTTCGTTCGAACGAAAGCAGGACCTTTCCCTGGTTTCACGTGCTGGAATTCAACAATTTGGACAAGTTTTCCGTTGTGATTCAAACACAATCCATTTTTTATATCTGAAGTATTTGCCATAGCCTTATTTCTTTAGGGTCACGAATATAGCGAATACGAACGATTTTTCCTCGAATTGATGAATTTCCATAGTTTTTTGAGATATTTACACGGTAACTGAGTAGTAATCAAAACGAATAGCAATGAAAGAGTGGTGGGATGGATTAAACAGTCAACAGAAAATAAAATACATCGTTAGTGCAGTTGGTGGATTGCTCGTATTGATTTTTGCAATTGTCAATTGGAAATCTACGAATGTGAATTTATTGGTTACAAACGTTCGGATTCCAGTCACATTATTGATTATTCTGAGTCTAGCAGGAGGTTTTGGCCTGGCCACCTTGTTTGATTACAGAAAGTTCAAGAAAAAGGACAAACAAATTGTGTCGCTTAAAAAGCAGTTGGAAATGAAAACCAGCGAAGCTGAGGACGAGATTTAATTCGATTCCTAGATTGCACCATAAATAGATCTTCCAGATTTCAAAATAAATTTGTTCGAATTCGGTATTTGATATAATTTCGCCCAAAACGAAAATGACATGATCTACCGATATTCTTTGATCGCTTTTTTAGCGGTAATTTCACTCTTTTTAATTTCAGCAGGATTCTCAACGTCGACTAAGGAAGTCGAAGCGTTCAATCCAGCACCACCTTTTTCTGGTGGAGCCGGTAACGGAGGACTCGGAGATAGAACTGGAAGCCCACTCTCATCGGCGACATGTTCGCAATGTCATGCTGGAGTATTATTTAACACGAATGTGTTGTTAGACGTATACGATCCTGTTGCTGGCGCTTCTGTTACGAGTTATGTTCCAGGAACTTCGTATGAAGTAACGTTTATCGTTTCAGGAACTGCAAACGGTTATGGTTTTCAAGGTACGGCATTGACATCTACGAATGCTGCCGGAGGTACTTTCTCTATGCCATCAGGTGGTCAAATCGTAACAATTGCGGGTAGACCTTACCTTGAGCACTCTGGAGGATCTTCAGTTTCTGGAGTTTTCCAAACCATTTGGACTGCACCAGCTTCAGGTTCAGGAACGATAACTTTCTATGGAATTGGTCTCGGAGTAAATGCAAATGGCGGAACCAGTGGAGATCACGTTTCATTACCATTCTCTCAATCTCTCACGGAAGTAATTCCCACATCAATCGACTATCCAGGAACGCCTTTCTGTGGGAATGATGGTGTGCAAATGCCGGTAGAAATATCCCCTCAATCAGGTGCTTCATATAGTTCTTCACAAGGACTCGTTATTGATCCGAGTTCTGGATTTATTGATGTGGCAACTTCAACAGCTGGAACCTATACTATTGATTACAACTATCCGGGAGGTTCAGCTTCTACGAGTATTGAAATTAATCCAACATATTTGACATCCACTTCCGCTACAATTTGTGCAAATGAAACACTCACTTTCGGTTCTCAAACACTTGATTCATCTGATGCAGGACTGAATACTGAGGTCTTCCAATCAGCAGATGGATGTGATTCAACTGTGGATCTAACATTGAATGTACTTCCTTTGATTGAAGAGAACATTGCGGTATCGATCTGCACAGGGGAAACATACAATTTTAATGGTACTATCCTTACTGAAGCAAATGCCGGGTTGAACACTGCAGTTCTTCAAGCGGCAAACGGATGTGACTCTACCGTTAACTTAACCTTGTCCGTGAATACTCCGATCGAGGAAAATATTTCAGAAACGATTTGTGAAGGTGATACCTACGATTTCAATGGTACAACGCTTACGGAAGCAAATGCAGGGCTGAATACTGCGGTTCTTCAAGCGGCTAATGGTTGCGATTCGACCGTAAATTTAACCTTGAATGTCGAAGTAATCGACAATACTGTTTCTCAGTCGAGTGCTGTGATTACTGCGAATCAAACGGGAGCAAGCTACCAATGGGTGGATTGTGATAATACCAATGCTCCAATTTCGGGAGCGTCGGGTGTCTCTTACACTGCGACGAATGACGGAAACTATGCGGTAGAAATTACATTGAATGGCTGCACAGAAACGTCACCTTGTACATTGATTGATTTCTTGTCGCTAAGCGAATTGAAGATTGAAGGAGGAATAGTCTTTCCGAACCCAGTGAAAGATGTATTTGAGATCAGAAACCTGGAGCAATTTGGCACAATTGAGTCGATGGTGTTGATGGATGGAAACGGCCGCATTGTCCAGAACATTTCTATTGATGATTCCTCAATTAATATTGGGCACCTTGATGCTGGAGCGTATT
>JBGCDF010000013.1:0-8243 GCA_045105095.1 Crocinitomicaceae bacterium
AGTTGTTGAGTGTAAGCATGTCGAGCCTTGTGGTGAAGCTCGTTAATCATTTGTCACAAACTATAATTGACAACACGTCATATAGACTTGCTGCCTAATTTACGGAATGTAAATTAAGCTTAATCTAGTGGAATAATAGTACACAGACAAGTTCCCTCTCCCACACTTCCGTCTGATAAGTAGGGATCAAGAGGGACCATTAATTTCAGTCTAGTGCTAGTGATGCTTCTAAGCTAGTGCGAAACTCAGAAGATAAGTGAATTTATTGGGTGTCTTTGTCCGAGAATTCATCGAAAATCTAATCGAAGAATAAGCATGTAGAAAGCTGAATAATTCGTCGTTTGGACGAGGGTTCGAAACCCTCCGACTCCACTTTATTAAAAACCCAGATACCCCAATGTATCTGGGTTTTGTCTTTTCACTCATATCTCTGACATTTGAGGAGGGTTTCGAACGAAACCTACGTTCGTGTTTTCGGACTTTGTGGTCCGACACTCACTCTTCACGAGCAGTGCTCGCTCTTGACTCCACCAAATTAGAAACCTCAATCTTCCAATGGATTGGGGTTTTGTGTTTTTACTTATATTCTTTGGCTCTTGAGGAGGGTTTCGAACGAAACCTACGCTCGTGTTTTCGGACTTTCTGGTCCGACACTCACTCTTCACGAGCAGTGCTCGCTCTTGACTCCACTTTATTAAAAACACAGAAATGAACGCGCTTACTGAAAAAAGAACCAAAACATCTTTCCAAAAGCAAAATAGCTCAAAAACATGATCAAGTTTGCTCCTAAGATCAAGACCATAATGTTAAACCAACTCATTCCTGATGGTTTTTCGGAAATCACTACTTTACCTGTTCTCTGTACCTTTTCATCTGGTTTAACCTTTTCAATTGCCCTCTTCTCTATTTCAAGTTGATATTCCTTTAAGTCATGAATTTCCTTGAGTAATTTCCTTTCACGTTCACTCTTAAGGAATACGGCTTGCTTATATTCCTTTAGCTGATCTTCATACTCACTTAGCTTTGTGGACTGCTTAGCGTTCTGTTTCTTGTATGATTCTATTCGTAATTCGTCCTCTTCAGAAATCTCAGGTTGATGATCGTATGCTTTTCTTTTTAATGGATCAGAGAGCGTTTCGTATGCATCCTTCAACGATCGAAAAATTGTCGTCGCCTCAGGAGTGTTGCCATTTAAGTCAGGATGCAAAATTTTACTCAGATTTCTGTATGCCTGCTTAATTTCTGCATCTGTTGCAGTTTCCTTCACTTGTAATACTTCATAATAGGATAGCATCCATCAAACTTTAGAACAGATTATGATATCACCGAAGATAGTAATTATCACGAGCCCGACTCACTCTTATCAGTCCTCCAAAACCCAACATGCTCACCAAGTACGTAAATTTAAAGAAGACCTTCTTTATACGATTCATACTTTCACTTTTCTGAAGACGAATGATAAAAGAATAATCCAGCACAGATAGGCTCAGGTTAGAGTGGAAAAATGCAGTATATTTAATCCGATCATTCGAACATCCTTTTATGCATTCATTGAAACATCTTAGAAATTGGTTCACAACTTGCCTCTTGATGTACGTTGTTTCATTTTCTTCGTTTGCCCAAATTCCCTCCCCATTCTGGGTTACCCAACACGGGGGGACAGGACAAGATTGGAGTCACGCAATTGCGACCGATCCTTCTGGAAATGTACTGACTGTTGGAATTTTTCAGAATACGGCTGATTTCGATCCAGGCCCTGGAACGTCAAACTTAACTTCAAATGGCAGTTACGATCTGTTCTTCCAAAAACTTGATCCAAACGGTAATTTGCTTTGGGTAAAAAGTATTGGAGGTCCTCAACTTGACGAAGTAAAAACGGTTACCAGCGATGCGCAAGGTAATTTAATTGCAGCTTTTCGAACCTCGGGAACTGTCGATATGGACCCAGGGCCAGCTGTACTTAATTATACTACTAACGGTGGACCAACTGATATGTATGTGATAAAATTGAATTCGAACGGAGATTTGGTGTGGGTGAAACAATTTGACGGTGCCTCATCGTTCGAAGGACTTGGAATAGTAACAGACTCGAATGATGATATCCTGATTGCTGGATATCATTTCGGAATTGCGGACTTTGACCCTGGAGTTGGATCGTATCCGGTCGCAGCAATGGGTAGTTCAGATGCCTTCGTATTAAAACTCAATCAAAACGGTGATTTTGTATGGGTAAAGCACATCGGAGGAACATTTGAGGATCAAGCCAAAGCCATTTCTCTAGATACAAATGGAGCCATTTTATGCACTGGATATATTGGTGGAGTAGCTGATATGAATCCTGGAACAGGTGTCAACAATCTTACATCAAATGGTGATGATGATGCGTTTATTTTGAAACTTGATGCGAACGGAAACTACTTATGGGCCAAGAGCATAGGCGGAACACAAGCGGACGAAGGAAAGGCTGTTTCCTGCGACAATTCTGGAAATGTTTATTATTCAGGAGCTTTTAAGGGGATTGCGGATTTAGATCCTGGACCTGGAGTTAACAATGTTTCGTCCGGCGGCTCTTTTGATGTTTTCGTTCAAAAGTATGATCCTAACGGTACATTTTTATGGTCAGGAAACTTTGGGTCTAATGGTAGTGATTTTCCTAATTCCATGGTTGTCGATTCTCAAGGTGGTGTTTATGTAACTGGAGCATTTCAACTAACCGTTGACTTCGATCCAGGGCCGGCGGTAAACAATGTTGTATCACTTGGAGGGCATGAAATCTTTATTCAAAAACTCAATAGTAACGGGGATTTTGAATACGTGATGCAGATGGGAGGAACGAACTACGATTATGGAGGTGGCATTACGATTGATGACTTCGGTAGTATTCTGGCCACAGGGTATTTTAGAGATATTTCAGATTTAGATCCAGGATCAGGTGTGAATAATTTCACTTCATTCGGAGGATATGACGCTTATGTTATGAAATTTGATGGATGCTCTCCAGATTCGGTAACAAATACCATTTCCACTTGTGGTTCCTACACCTGGATTGATGGAAACACCTATACTGCGTCAAATAACACCGCTACATTCACGCTCACTAACTCTGCTGGCTGCGATTCAATAGTCACACTCGATTTAACAGTTAACTCACCAACTTCCGCAACAGATGTGCACGTTGCATGTGATTCATTTACTTGGATTAACGGAGTTACGTATACGACATCAAATAATTCAGACGTGTTTGCAATAAGTAATTCCGTCGGCTGCGACTCAATTGTCGCACTTGATTTAATCATCAACAACACAACCTACGGTACTGATATTCATGTTACCTGTAATCCAATAACCTGGATTGATGGATTGACGTATACGAGTTCTAATAATTCCGCAACTTTTGCGCTCACCAACACATTTGGATGTGATTCAATCGTAACGCTTGATTTAACACTTGATCCTAATACAATTGACATCACAACAACCACCGTAGGAACATTGATCACGGCGAATCAAACAAATGCAGCGTATCAATGGATCGATTGTGAGGCGGGGAACTCCCAAATCTCTGGTGAAACAAGTAATACTTTCAATGCAACTTCCAATGGTATTTACGCTGTTATTATTTCTGATGGCCTTTGCACTGACACTTCTGCCTGTGTGAATATCAGCGAAGTGGGAATCAATGAAATCTCATCACCTGTTTTTGTTTCGATTTATCCCAATCCAACAAGTGGCAACTTTAAGCTAATCACCAACTTGATGAACGCAAGGGTTGACATTTATTCACTTGATGGAAAATTGATATCGTCCGAGTTAAACGTAAGTGAGAATGAAGAAACTGATCATTCAATGGGGAGAATTGAAAAAGGAATGTATCTCGTAATTGTGAACAATGGTACCCATCAACATGTCACCAGACTCGTTGTTGAATAGTAGAATGAAAATGTTTAGGAAGAAAGGGAAAATCAACATAGGTCCAGGAGCACTCGTCGCTGCTGCATTCATCGGCCCTGGAACGGTAACGACCTGTACAATTGCGGGCTCTTCCTTCGGTTATACCCTCCTCTGGGCCTTATCACTGTCAATAATTGCAACGATTGTTCTTCAAGAAATGTCGGCACGGTTGGGACTCATTTCTGGTCAAGGCTTAGCGAAGTCGATTCGAACTGAAATCAAACGACCATGGCTAAAATGGCTAGCGATAGTTATCGTGCTTTCGGCTATTGTAATTGGTAATAGTGCCTACGAAGCGGGAAATATCAGTGGTGGCGTACTTGGATTAAGTACGATCTTCCCCGATTCAACGATTCAATTAGCTGGATCTGAGATAAACCCCTTTATTCCGCTCATTGGATTAATCGCGTTTGTTCTTCTTTTCATCGGCAATTACAAGGTAATCGAACGCGTGTTAATAGGATTGGTCATACTCATGAGTCTTTCCTTTCTGATTACCGCGATTCTCACGCAGCCCAATCTCCTTGAAGTCATCAAAGGGATGCTTGTACCCAAACAACCCGATGGAAGTCTCTTAATGATTGTAGGATTGATTGGGACAACCGTCGTGCCTTACAACCTGTTTTTGCATGCCTCATTGGTCAATGAACGTTGGAAAGGAGGTGCAGAAGACTTGCCCAAAGCACGAAGAGACACCTACGCCTCCATCATTCTGGGTGGTATCATTTCCATCGCAATTGTTATTTGCGCAGCGTCAATCGCAAATGCAGACATAAAGAACGGTGCTGATCTAGCGAAAGCATTGGAGCCTACCTTCGGTTCTTCTGCCAACTACCTGTTAGGAATCGGGCTGTTTGCCGCTGGCATTACCTCCGCCATCACAGCTCCGATGGCTGCGGCGTATGTAGCAAAAGACTGCTTTAACTGGAAGGGGACACTTAAATCGTGGAATTTCAGAGTGGTTTGGATCATCATTTTACTGATTGGCGTGATTGTTTCAATGACTGGTTTCAAACCGATTGAAGTCATTCAATTTGCTCAAATTGCCAACGGATTGCTACTTCCGATCATCGCGATTTTCCTTTTGTGGATCGTCAACAAATCATCCTTGATGGGAAGTTTTGTCAATTCCAGGCTTCAAAACGCCATCGGACTGATTATTCTGGCAATTACCATTATCCTGTGTATCAAAACCTTCCTAAAGGTATTCGGATGGGCGTAAATAAGAGCATTGATATCAATTGTGATTTGGGTGAAGGGATGCCCAACGATGCAGCGTTAATGGCACACATCAGTTCGTGTAACATTGCGTGTGGTGGACATTTCGGAACAAAAGAAAGCATTAGGGAAACAATTCAACTCGCTAAACTTCACAAGGTAAAAGTGGGAGCACATCCCTCCTATCCTGACAAGGAAAACTTCGGAAGAGTATCCATGAACATATCATCGGATGAATTGGCAAAAAGCCTTCGTAATCAGATCTCTGATTTCATTTCCGTCTGCAAGGAAGAAAAAATCGAAGCTAGTCATATCAAACTACACGGAGCATTGTACAACGATAGTGCGCAGAACTTCTCTTTAGCAAAGCTTGTAGTTCAAGTATTGGATGATTTACAACTTCAGCTACCTGTTTACGCTCCTCAAAACTCAGTATTGGCTGGAATTGCAGACAAACCTGTTGTCGAAGCCTTTATTGATCGACGCTACAATGGCGACGGAAGTTTAGTGTCTCGCAAGCAAGATAATTCCTTAATTGAAGATCCCCTTCAAGCATGGGATCAGTTGAAACAAATGATTTTTGCTCAGAGATTTATTGCTGCCAACAACAAATCAATCCCGATGAACGCTGAAACTTATTGTCTTCATGGAGATACGAGAAACGCACTCGAAATTGCTCAGTTCATCCATTCGAAATTAGTTTCCTTCAATTTTGTTCTAGACAAAAATGGATAAGCCAACTATCAGGAAATATGGACCGCGAGGTATTTTAATGGAATGGGAACCTTCCATTTCACCTGAGGTCAATGATCAAGTAATTCGGACGGCACAACTGATTAAACAGAAGTACGATCAAATCATTTTAGAGGTCGTTCCGAGTTATCATTCACTGTTGGTTTTTCTAAAAAAGGAAGTGGATCATCAAAGCTATATCGCAATATCGACATATATCGATATTGAAATATATCGTAATTCAAAATCAGAAGAAAAACCCACCTGGCACGTTCCTACATGTTACGATCCATCCTTTGGGTACGATTTAGCGTCTATTTCGGAAACATCTCAACTTCCGATAGCATCAATCATACGACTTCACAGTGAAGTCAAATATCGAATTTATGGGATGGGATTCCTACCCGGATTCCTTTACCTTGGCGGATTAGATAAACGGCTTCATCTACCAAGAAAAAGTCAGATAAAACAATTTGTCCCAAAAGGATCTGTCGCTATTGGCGGTCAACAAACGGGAATATACCCACAGACGAGTCCCGGCGGCTGGAACGTCATTGGCAAAACGCCAATTGAGTTGTTCAATCCGCAACTCGACAATCCAACGCCTTTTTCGATTGGCGATTCAATACAATTTGTTCCAGTTGATCTGGACGCATTTAATGACATCCAAGCACGCGTAAAAGAAGGGAATTATCAACTTAAATCCGTTTTCGATGATTGAAGTAATCCGTGCAGGACAATTCACAACGATTCAGGATTTAGGTCGATTTAGCTACCGATCTATGGGAGTTCCCGTTTCTGGCCCCATGGATAGCGCATCAGCGAATGATGCGAATAACTTACTAGGAAATGACAGCAATAGCCCTCTTCTGGAAATGGCACATGTCGGCGCAACTCTTTTATTTCATCAATCTGCGACAATAGCCCTATCTGGTGCGAATTGTGAGGTGAAATTGAATAATGAGCAAGTTGAGGTCGACGCCGTGCTAAATATCGAAAGTGGCAGCAAATTGACCTTCGGAGCCATGAAAAATGGAAACTTCCTATATCTGGCCATTTGTGGTGGGTTCAAGGTTGAAATGACACTAGGAAGTGCGTGTTACTTTGAAGCCGTCAATGGTATATCCCATTTAAAGAAAGGCATGCAGCTACGCTTTGATGAAACAGTTCAGCAAAGATCAATCAAACGTGTTCAGAGAAAGACTTTAAGTAAGGTGCTGAGTGCTTGTATCGAAGTAGAAAAAGGACCTGAATTCCAAGGACTTTCTGACCGAGAAATTGATGTTCTATTCGCTATGGAATTCACCGTTTCACGACAAAGTAACAGGATGGGATACCGATTGAACGAACAGGTCAATTTTAAGATAGATGAAATTATCTCTTCACCCGTTCAGCCTGGAACCATTCAATTAACTCAAGGAGGACAACTAATTGTTTTAATGAGAGATGCACAAACAACAGGGGGTTACTCAAGGATTCTTCAACTGACGGAAAACAGCATCAACAAACTAGCACAATTGCCGCCCAATTCCGTCTTCAAATTGAAGCTGATTGAGCTTACAAAGTAAAGGCTCACTGGTATGAACATTCGACCTTTTTTCAATTGATAACATTGAAGTAATACAATTCGCCGTACACTTCCTTATTTTTGCAAATGGAGAGTGATATCCTAGATGGGAAAAGGAACCCAAAAACCACTCATCCAAACTTGATTCTTTAATTGGTCCGAATCATGAGAAACGCTAAGTACTTTTCTCTACTACTAACTGCACCACTCTCACTTTTTTTATCGCTCTATGCATCTGCTCAAACATTGATCATTAACGAGGTGTCGCAGGGTGAATTTGGTAATCAGGAATACGTCGAACTGGTAGTCGTTGATAATACGGTGACCTACGATTGTACGAATACACAACCACCCTGTATTGATATTAGAGGCTGGATTTTTGATGACAACAGTGGGTATCACGGAACTGGTGGGGTTGCCGGTGGAGCAATCCGATTTTCCTATAATAATTTATGGTCATGTGTTCCCATCGGAACGATTATCCTCATCTATAATGGAGCTGACCCCAATTCTCAGCTACCTCCAGACGATCTTTCTCTCAGCGATGGTAACTGTACCATCATTGCGCCAGTAAACAATACGACCTTATTCGAAGGAAACACTACAACACCAGGAGCGGTAGCATGTTCTTACCCACCTTCAGGCTGGACAGCCGGGGGAGATTGGACGAATACACTTTTAGCCAATAGCGGTGATTGCGCCAGAATTGTTGATCTAGCTGGATGCGAAGTATTTTCCGTTTGTTGGACGTCAAACAATCAAAATAATCTGATTT
>JBGCDF010000014.1:0-9267 GCA_045105095.1 Crocinitomicaceae bacterium
TTTAAAAAAGTTTTTGTTACTAACCAAAACAACACTTTTTCTATTCCTCAAATCCCATATGCATTTCGTTAAATGCGGGCTGCAAAGGTATGTATCTTTTTTATTTCAACAACACTTTTAAACAATCTTTTTTTGAAAAAACTCGACAAACAATTCTAAAAACCAGATAAACCCGTCTAACTGACCGTTTTAAGAACTTAAATATATTTCAAAAGTTCTACGTCTGCAATGGATTCCGTTCTAACGGACTCCGATATTGAAGTAAGATGCAAGCGATCTCCATCCAATAAAATACTCGCACCTGTAAACGCCCCATCCCCTCCAATACAAATGAATCCATCAATATTGCTTTCCTCTAGACTGCGAATTTCCTTCTTCCATCCTTCTGCCGATCTGAATTCTTTGGATCGAGTTGTTCCGAGAATGGTTCCTCCTCTTTATATAGTGTTGACGACATCATCAGAAGTCATTTACTTGAAACAGTTATCCATCATTCCTATATAACCATCAAAATATCAAACGAGAACAATTCCTTTACCCAGACACGTTTTTACAATCGCACGTATGCATTCATCCCTGCCGCATCTCCTCCAGAAGTAATTAACGCAATTTTCTTCATTTACTAAAAACACCTTAATTGATCAATGATACTATAGACTATACGGCCATTTCAAATAAAATCAGATACTTTTATGGAATTATTAATTGTTGTGCATCTTATTTCTGAATGCTCTTTCGTAAACGTACTACATATCATCAACTGTCCGACGAGGACCTCGTTTTGAATTATCGAAACGAGAAGTCTAGCGAAGTTATTGGAGAAATCTATAAACGCTATGGACACCTTGTAATGGGTACATGTATGAAGTATTTAAAGAACAGAGCAGACGCCGAAGACATGACAATGACCATTTTTGAAAAACTACCAAACAAATTAGTCAACCATTCAATCGAACGATTTAAGTCCTGGTTGTACATGGTGACTAAAAACGAATGCCTGATGCTTCTCCGAAAGAAGGGTCATGCATCTGCTGAGATTACAAAGGAATTAGAAGCCAATGACGAGCTTCATATTGTTCAAGCCAAAGAAGTACAATATGAAATCCTCGAAGAGGCCATTAAAGACTTGAAGGAAGACCAGCGCAAATGCATCGAACTATTCTATATTGAGAGTAAATCGTATCAGGAAATAACTTCCCTTTTGAAATTAGACATTAAAAAGGTGAAGAGTGCCATTCAAAATGGCAAACGAAATTTGAAGTTAACCTTAGAAAAACGAAATGAATTTAAATCGGCTATATAATATCTTTAAGTCTGACCGACTCGAGCGCGCAGATGTAGAGGCGTATGGCCGAAGCACTGATTCGGGCGCCAAAAATGCAATTGAACAGAAGGCTATGAACGATTCATTCGACAATGACGCCATGGAAGGTTGGGAAGAACTTTCCTACGACACCGGCATTATGGCGAACCTTGATAAGCAATTTGTTCCTGCAAAAGGACCAAGCTTCCTCAAAATCGCAGGCGGTACAGCCATCGTTGGTGCTGCCGTTGTCGCAACTTTGTATTTCACGGTTTTCAGAGACCAAGGGAATTCAGTTGTTGCAGCAAACGACATGGAACAGGTGGAAACTCCTACTAACTCCGAAGATGAATTGCAGGAACAGCAGGTTATTATTCTGGATGAGACAGACGTTTCTCTTCCGGAACCAATTGAACAAATGGTACAAGCTCCGAAAGAAGAGCAAGTCCCTGCTGAACAAATTATGAGGGAGTTTCAAGAAATCGAAACGTTTCATACTGAAACAACGGCTGAACTTCCTGTTATTGAATTACCTGAGGTAGCTCCCATTCCTTCTCCTAGGCCAGAATTAGCAAAAGAGCACGAACAGGCTAAGGAAATTTATCGTCATTCCATGAAGTTGGTTGACTACAGAAAGTACCGGGAAAAGTCTCAAGTTAAGACCAAACAAATGATGTTGACTGGGACTCCGGCTAATATGGAAGGTGAATATTCTGAGGAAGAAGATCCTATTTGGAGAGACGTGGACGTTCCGTACATCGATTACATTGATAAATCCATGCGGATTTTTGAACGTGGCAACTACAAAAAGTCACTCTCACGATTTGAAACAGTCCTCAAAACGTATCCAAGTGACGTTAACGCGAATTTCTACGCTGGAATCTGCTTATTCAATTTGAAAGAGTACAAAAAGGCGATTCAACATTTCGCCAATTGCGTGAATGGAAAATTCTCAAACTTTGACGAGGAAGCGACATGGATGTTAGCTGAATGCTACGATAAGTTGGGATCGAACGGACGTTCCAAGGCAAAACAAATCTATCAAACGATAGCGGAAGAAAATGGCTTTTACGCTAAACAGGCAAAAGAGAAGTTAAAATAATTTAAGGTCTGTTAGATCTATTATTTTATACAAATCGTCTTAATTAATGCGTAGATATCTCCTCGTTCTTTTCATACTCCCTGCTTTATCCTTTGTACCCGGGTCAAAATCTATGGTGCGCAAACAATTGAAGGACTATGAAGTTTTCGAAAAAGTAATTATCTCAAAAGAAGGTAGACTTGACCTGCATCAGCCAGCCGATTCTATGTATCTCTATCTATCTCAACTGAAGACTAGTTTATCTAAAGAACTATCGCTTATAGACCAGTTCAAAGCTTACAGTAAAACCCTAGCAAAACTCGGGTGTGGTCATACTCAGATTGAACCATCACTTGACCTTTTTGAGTTATGGATTCTTGAAAAGAAATCCTTACCAATAGATTTTATTCTGCAAGGGAAGCGTTTATTCACAAACAAACTCCTTTCTGAAGATTACGATGTAGTTAACATGGAAGGAGCAAACTCTAGTCGTTTACTGGATATTATGGGGATGTATGAGATACTTAGCCTAAATCATAAAACTGTCCCAGAGATGATGAATACAATCGCACCGTATATTTCGTCGGATGAAGATGGTATTGATTTTAAATACCACAAAGTCGCGGATTTCTTCCAGTTATATCGGCACATGAGCGATCCGTTCACAGGTGATTCTGTCCAAATTCAATATGTAAAAGGTATTGACACGATCTCCACCTATTTAAATTTAGGATTCCCTCCAGTGAATACAATGCAATCTCGAATAGCACAATCTTCGGAGGAAGATCTTGCCATGAATAAAGAGACTGGGACATTCGAAATTAAAAACTCGGAAGTAGGTGTTTTCAGATTTCGCTCATTCAGTTCATGCAGTGGAGCAGAATATGACCTATTTCTTAAACGTTCATTCGAAAAGCTCAAATCACAAAAAATAAAGAAAGTTATCGTTGATCTTCGAGGAAATACGGGTGGTGCAATGCAATATCCGCTGACCAGTTATTTTGTTGGTCGTGATGTTGAACTTGGACGATACGTGGTTGAAAAGCCAAAAAAATTGTTTGATACTAGGCACATATCGAAACGAGATGAAGATTACAGAAACCATAAATTAATGAGCCGCGTTCAACGTTTACGAATTTTATTCAATGATTTCGACAATGGTATTATGCGAAGTGTTGCTGTCGATGAAAGCTTAATCTACGATGGAGACATTGCAGTAATCACGGACGAAGCAACTTTTTCATCCGCGGCACTTTTCGCGTGTCATCTCAAAACACTGTGTAGGGCTAAAATCATTGGACGTCCAGCTGGCGGGAGTTTTTATCGGGGAAATGCCGGATCAATCTCTGCGAAAATGCCGAACTCAAAATTCATTTTATCTATCAATCCGAACACTTTCTATTCTCATTTACCGACCACATCTGATCCATTCATAATCAAAACGCCAGACATTTTGCTTGAACCGGGATACATCATTCCAAGTAAATTAGACGACTTCTACATTAATGCCGCAATTGATTCGTTTAACTAGGATTCGTTGTAGCTCAGCTATAAGTTTGAGCGGGAAATGACTTTCTCGACGTGAAACAACCTCAGAAACTTATGCTCATTACCTAAACCTGAATTTTACGCTTTAAAGGCGAAATTGAAATAAATAGACTCTTTTAACAATTGTTGTTAATAAGCCGTTTCACAAGTAACAATCTACAATTTTCTCGTTATTTTAGACAAAACGTATTGTCTATGCGCAGATTCCTCCTCCTTTTCCTCTTTCTCTTACCGATTCCGTTTGTTTCAAAGTCTCAATCTTCCGTAAACAAACAGATAAAAGATTATGAGGTTTTTGAGAAGATACTCACGACGAAAGAAGGGCGCTTGGATCTGCATCAGTCCTCAGATACAATGTATCTTTATCTTTCCAAATTGAGATCAAACTTATCCCAAGAGCGAGAGCTGATCGATCAATTTAAAAACTTTAGCAAAACGATTTCCAAGCTTGGATGCGGACACACCCAAGTCCACCCAAATCAGAAGCTGCTTCAAGCATGGATACATGAGGAAAACTCGCTTCCCATAGATTTCATCATGCAGGGTAAGAGACTTTACACGAGTCGACTTCAATCTGATGATTACAAGTTAGTAAACATGAAAGGCACAAATGCCAAACGCGTGAAGAACATTAAAGGGAATTATGAGGTATTGTCCTTGAATCACAAAAGTGCTGATGACATGATGAAGGAAATTGCCCCATACCTTTCATCAGACGAAAATGGTATCGCGTTTAAGTATCACCAAGTGGGACAATTATTTAGTTTTTATCGCCATTTGAGCGATCCGTACGATCAAGACTCTGTCGAAATAACATACGTCAAGAATTCTGATACCATTTCGACTTATTTGGCACTTGGCGTCGCTCCGATTAATTCAATCAACCATCGACTTCAGAAATCGGCCGCAGAAGACGCAACAGTACAAAAAGAAATAGGTACATTTTCAGTTGAAAATTCTAATGTGGGAGTGTTCAGGTTTCGTTCTTTCACTGCGTGCACTGGACATGAATACAATGAGTTTCTGGAGCGCTCTTTTCGGAAAATCAAATCTCGGGACATTAAAAAAGTGGTCATCGACCTTCGAGGAAACACTGGTGGAATCATGCAATATACCTTCGTGAGTTACTTCGTTGAGAACGACACTAATCTTGGGAAGTACATCGTGGGAAAGCCGAAAAAAGGGATTGAAACCCGACACATCAAAAAGCGAAATAATGAGTATCGACGACACAAATGGATGAGTCGTGTTCAGCGTTTCCGAATTTGGACTAATAGTTTTGAAGAGGGGGTCGTTCGATCAGAACCTATTGATGATGACTTGGTGTATGATGGCGAGGTGATCGTCATTACGGACGAAGCGACATTTTCCTCAGCAGCGATATTGGCTTGTCACTTGAAAACGATGGCCAATGCTAAGATTGCTGGCCGACCAGCTGGAGGAAGTTTTTATCGTGGAAATGCAGGAACCATTATTGCGATACTGCCAAATTCCAAATTTCGTTTGCTCATCAATCCAAATACCTTCTATTCTCAACTAGAAGCAGAAGAAGATCCTTTTAAAATCAAACAACCAGATCTTTTATTAGAACCTGGATACATCGCTCCACGAAAAATGGACGATTATTACATTGATGCCGCGATCGAATCGTTTCAATGAAATTCTTTGTAGATTAGTGCGAACACTAACTTCAGAATAATGCTTCGATACCTCACTCCAATAATTGGAATTGCACTACTTACGGCATGCGAAGAGCCTGAACCCATCACGAAAGATGTTATCGAGGTGGAAGGCATTACCGCAGAAATTCCTGATGACGATTTATTCAATTATGACACCCTTCAAGGAATGTACGTTGGCGATTTCGGAGGAAGTGACATCCGAATCATTTTAAATTATGTGAGTCGAACAAATGCAGTGGGCTACAATATCCACAAGGGCTTACAGCGAAATTTGAGCGGAAAAGTGACACGAAGTGGAGATTCGATCACTGTATACATGGCTGAGCCAGGGGATCATGAATTTGATGGTGTGTTCGAACTACTGTTCATTGGAGAAGGGGCAGAACCTCAAGGATCATGGAAATCAAATAGTGGACTCATCTCTGAGAAAGAGTTTAAATTGGAACGTGTTCAGACCAAAGATGGCATCAATTGGGAAAAACAGGAAAAGATCAACATGGTGAACCTGCACAATTATTTCTCAGAGTCTAGCGATACCTTGGGCGAGTATTCCTTCAAAAGTGACGGACTTGTGATCTTCTCTTATTACGAAGGAGGATATTGGGGTGATGAATCCGAAGATGGCACTGAGCGAAACAATAAACAAATGAAGCAAATTCAAGGTACATGGTCCATGGATGGTCAATTCGTTAATGTGGCATGGGAACCAAATAAAGTTCTTCCCAAACTCAACATGCGTTATGAATTAAAACAGGGTGACTACGAACCCGAGTTGTACTGGAAAGACAATCCCATTTACATGAATATGTACCCATAGATTTTGGTCAAGATGAAAGCCATTCTCACTCGACTGGTTAACAGTACAGCATTTCTGGGAATTTTGTATGGATCTTACTTGCTGATTTTACTATCGCTACCGTACATTCATTTCAAACCGAATGTTGAATTCCTTGGAACAAAACAGCTGATTTATCACATCGATATTTGGAGGGTCAGCTTTTACGTCCATGTTTTCACTAGTCCTATTGTGATACTAGCCGGGCTTCTTCAATTCAATCGATGGATTCTGAAAAAGCACCCGAAATTTCACAAAGCGATAGGCTACGTCTACGTTGTCACTGTTTTGCTGATTTCGGGGCCTGCTGCGCTGGTCATGTCATTTTATGCAAATGGCGGACGGGTTTCGCAAACGAGTTTCGTATTGCTCTCGTTTTTCTGGTTGTTTACTACGTTAATGGCATTTCTCAAAATCAAAAAAGGTGATTTCCTATCTCATACAAAGTGGAACATTCGCAGTTACGCACTAACATTATCAGCCGTCACTTTACGCTTTTACGCCTACCTCTTTGATGTATTCGAAGTACGAATGGGGCCAAAAGAAACCTATATCCTTCTGGCTTACTTAAGCTGGATTCCCAATTTGATTGTTGCTCAACTCCTCATTTGGGGAGGATATCCGAAGTACTTATTGTCGAAAATGAACCTTAAGAATTAGCTCGCGTTAATAACGAGTTTTTCCGTTATTCTTTCTCCGTTATTCAAAAAGAATGAGAAGTAATAACACCCATCGGCGAGTGACGAAATATCAAAAGTTACGATTTTCGCACCTGAAACAGGTATTGATCGAACTACCGCACCCGTTGTTGAAAGAATATCAACCTGCGATTCTCCATCAAAATCAGCCTTTATCGTAACTACATCCGTCGCTGGGTTTGGATACACCAGAATTTCACCTTTTGACGCACGATTGATCACTTCAATATGTGAGTATTCTGTATTGAAATCGATATCGACTATTTTCAATCGGTAGTACGAAACTCCATTTAACGGTTCCTCATCTGTCCAGCTATAAGCCAATAAGGACTGACTATTTCCAACAGCATTTACTTCAGCTATTTCCTCCCAGTCTTGAGCATTGTCTGAGCGCTCCAAAATGAAGTAATCGACATCTTTCTCGGTAGCCGTCTCCCAGTCCAGAACAACTTCTCGTTCGTAAGGCGTTGCGGTAAACGACAACAACTCAACGGGAAGAATTACGATGGTTGCAATATCTCTCCAATCTCTATCTCCAATTCCGTCCGTATTCGGAAGCGGAGCGTATTGACCAAAAGCTGATCCAGCGATATCCTCATCCATCAAATCTACCAAACCGTCTTCATCCACGTCCAACCAAAATCCTGCTGCTGTGCTGAAGAAAGGTGGACGAATAGACTCGACGTAGCTAAATGTCAATGGCTGATTGTCCGCGAAGTCTGGAACAATATCCGTATCGCTATTCGTGACGGGATAGTCGAGTGGTGAACCACCAGCCAATGCATAATCTATGGCCGTTTGTTCAAATTCAGGTGCTGTAATTCCATCACCATTCACGTCGTATCCTTCCGTCCAATCGAAACCACCATCATTGTCTGTATCGAGATCCAAATAGTCGGGCGTATTATCCCCTTCATGATCATTAGGATTGATTCCCTGATTTGATCCTCCACCAAAATTCGCAGCCGTAAGATTTTCATATTGATCGCTGAATCCATCTCCATCAGAATCAATCTGAGCAGTCATTCCAAATGATGGACAAAAAGTACAAGGCCCTTCGAAGATCTCGCGGATCCCATCGTTGTCAGAATCTACATCCAGCATATCAAATAGCTCATCTGCATCAGAATCAGGTCTGGCATCTGTTCCTTCATCAGCATCAGACCAACCATTTCCATTCACGTCTACGATACCTCCGTTTCCAACCATGCCGTCTAATACCGCTCCTCCCCCGAGGTCATCAGTGATATCCCCAAGATTGAGTTCAATATTGTCACCAATACCGTCATTGTCAGAATCCAGATCTAAATAGTCAGCCCCACTCGTGTTGTCGGTGTTGAATAATGGGATGTCGAAACCTGGAGTTCCTGCTGAAATTGTTACGTTAAAAGGAACCGCATCAAATAAACCAAATGCTGGCGATGGGGCTGAAGTGAACACTGTTCCTCCATTAACATCGACAGAATACCCAGAGGCCCCATTTTCATCCGATCCATTATTGAAGTCAATTCCATCTCCGAAAGAATCGAAAATTGTAAATGTGTAAATTCCAGACTGTACAACAGTAATCGAAAAAGTAATGATATCATCTCCATTGGCATAAGGACCACCGCTTCCTATTACACTTCCAAAAGGGTCTTGTAGCGTCCATGTCGTTTCATCTTCGAATGCATCTAAATCGACTTCAATTTCAATAAGTGCAGAAGCTGGAATACTCGAATCATATGTATCGGACAATCCATCGTTATCCGCATCTGTCATAGATTCAGGATTTCCTGTTATGGGATAATCTGCCTGTCCATCTCCATTGATGTCAAATCCACCTGCTTCAATAATATCAGCGATTCCATCGTTATCACTATCCAAATCGAAGTGGTTTGCCACGTTGTCAGCATCGAAATCAAATGCAGTTTCAACGTTTCCATTGTTGTTGAAAACGGTCGGGTCGTTATCGTTATCGTCGAGGTATGCAGCTACTCCATCTCCATCAGCATCTGCCAGAGGATCTACACCTCCAGTTTCGATTAGGTCAGGAATTCCGTCATTATCGTCATCAATATCAATGTGGTCTCCCAACAAATCACCGTCATTATTTGATAGACAGAACTCGATATCTTTTA
>JBGCDF010000015.1:0-2589 GCA_045105095.1 Crocinitomicaceae bacterium
CCTCACCTTTTCGGTTGATTAAGCCGTTCCGCTTGTGTATGTTAATCTTGGCTAAATCTCCTTGAAATGGGTAGATCTGATCGTATTTCGGCTTGACAAGGGTCTCTCCTTTGTTATTCATCAAGCCAACATACCCTCCCTTGTAGATTCGTGCTACATCTCCTTGAAAAAAGTCGATGTGATACTCTTCGTTATCAGTAATAAATTGCTGCGTCTTCGAATCGAAGCGACCACTAATTTTCTGTTGACCAAAGGAGTTCTGTAGACAGAAAACGAAAAAAGAAAGGAATAGGTAATACTTCATGTCTTTCCGTACAGTTTTCTTATTGTTGCGTTTAATCTGGATATTGAAAATTTGCTGCAATGAGAAATTCATTGAGTCATTTGTGTAATTAGCCATTTTGCAATATTGCTAAATAGCTTTTACTAGTAAGATCCCACTCTTCTTCGCAAGAACCACTCTAGCCCTAAAAGAATAATCAACAAGAAGAACAACCACTTGTAATCGATAAAGTCTTTAAAGGTCGATTCATCGGAAGTAATCGTTACGATATCCGTGCGCTTGTCTATGTCATTCAGGAGTTTATCCATCGCGCCTAAGGTATAGAACTTACCATCTGAATTCTCTGCGATCTGCTGAAGCAAATTATGATTAGCACTTGTCTCCAAGTTCTCCAAGGAAATATCATTCACGACGAATGAACCTGACTTTTCGTAATTCTTCCCATTGAAAGTCGTTTTAGCACGCCAATCGTATTTTCCAACGCGCAATTTACCAAGAGACAAGCGGTAGTCTAACTCACCTTTAGCGAATGAGTAATCTACTTTATCTCCATCCTGATTCGTCAAAACGAAGGAAATATTCGGATCGGTAATTCGCTCCAAAGAAGAATTATAGAATTCCGCATTGATGATTACATCATCGTTCACGTTAAATCTTCTAGGTAAATTCACGCGTAAAGCATCCGTATTCTTTTTCACAACGAGGTACTGAACACTTTTTTGAATTAACTCATTAAACCCTTTGTTTCCTTTGGTTCGAGCAAACTCCATGAGTTTCCATCTCCATAGGCCTTCTCCAATAATTGCTCCTTGCTTTCTGTTGCCAGAGGTGAAATACAGAATGGGATCTTTCTTCAACACCGAACCGATTCGCTGCGTCAATAACACATCCCCTTGCGAAGCAGAAATTTCTCCGAAGGGAACAGTCAAAGGAGGCCAGTACTCAAGTCCAGCACTCAAATTTGAACCGATTTCAAATAATTGGAATCCACTTTTAAGAGAAGCTTGCACTTCATCTGATCGTTTCCCTGACGGCATACTTAGTCCAATTCCCAGTTGTCGAATCGTAGAAGAACTTGAATTATTGCCAACCATATATAGTACGGGCAACTTAGCGGCTTTCACTTTTTGTAGGAAATTTCCACTTGACGCTCCTCCTGGTTCATGCAGAATCAATAAAGCGTATTCGTCGAGATTCCCCTTAAATTCGCTTGTCAGCATTGACGACACCTCTACATTCTCATCTCTTTCGATGACATTCTTTACAGCTGCTACGTCTGGGTGTGGTGCATTTGCCAACAACAAGATTTTACTACGCGAGTCGATTACTTCAACATAAAACGACCATCTGTTATTCTCATATGAAGACTCATTCGGCAAAGATTCCAATTGAACCGTGTAGTTCACGAATCCGATCTGCGTAGCTTCCAACATGAGGGAAACGTGCGTGAAATCAATCGTGCCATCTGTGTACGTAATCGGTTTCGAAGCCACTTTCTTTCCGTCCTTGTAAATCGCAACAGAGCTTGACGTTTTCCCAACTTGCGCCGCTTGAATATCGATTTCCACTGGGAATTTATTTCGATAAAACGCGATATCATTTACTGCTACGTTCCGAATAACCTGATCTCGTTTTCGAATGGTATCTCCTACTCCAACGGTGAAAATGGGCGTTAAGGCAATTTTCTCTGCAGCATACCTCGGATCGCTTCCTTTGTTGAAGTTTCCATCAGAAATAAAGCAAATTCCTCCAATGTTTTGATTGTAGTATTTCGTGAAGAGTTCTTCAAACCCGACGTTTAAGTTCGAAAAATGATCAGAATAAGTGGGTTTATCTGTAGAGAATTGATTCCCGACAGAATACTGAACAATGTCAAATTTCTCTTTGTAGCGTTCTTCTAGCTTCTTGCTAAAATTAGCAACTCGCTGCTTGACTTTGGAGCTGTCTTTGTAATTCAGAACAGAAGTTGAATTATCAATTAAGGTAATAAAAACAGGTTTTTCCGATCGATGCTCCACCGATTCCAACAACAAACCTATCAGCAGCACTCCAATAATAAAGAGCGCTAAACTTCTCAATGCGATAAGGCCGCGCTTCATCCAAACGGAAATCTCCTCCAAGCCCTTTTGCTTTCGGTAATACCAAAAGGCGACAAGCACCGAAATAATTGCCCAAGGAATGAGCCACCAAATAGAAATATCAGAGAAAAACTTCATGCGATATCAAAAATAACAAACTCGTCGACTTTCAGCCAAAAAAAACACCCCGCCAACTAAATAACGAGGTTATTTTATTTTTTTTTTTTT
>JBGCDF010000016.1:0-4724 GCA_045105095.1 Crocinitomicaceae bacterium
ACCCGTAAAAATCGATCCGATGATACTTTCGTGGATGAATTCATCGCCCTTTTTCAACTTTCCCTTTGCGTGCCATTGCGCCATTCGTGCAGATGTTCCTGTTCCACATGGAGAACGGTCGATGGCTTTATCTCCGTAGAAAACGGCATTTCTGGCTGTGGATGTCGGCGAAAGTGTTTCCCCTGTCCACAATAAATGACTCAAACCCTTAATGGTTGAATCCTCCGGATGAACGAAAGAATGATGGTTATTGAGTTCTTTTCTGATGGTTCGACTCCACGAAATCAGTTGATCTGCGGTGTAATTCTGGATTCCACTGAAGTTCGATTGAGGATCGACAATGGCGTAGAAATTTCCTCCGTACGATACATCAACGATTATCTCACCTAATTCCGGACAATTCACTGCTATTTTTTCAGCGGCCAGAAACGACTTTACGTTCGTGAGTTTCACCGAAGTGACTTTATCTCCATCCTGCGAGTAGTCAATTTTGACCAATCCGGCAGGTGTTTCTAAACGTAAATGTCCCTCGTTTTTTGGCTGAATTAGCCCTTCTTCCAAAGCGATCGTTACCGTTCCGATGGTTCCATGACCGCACATAGGCAGGCACCCACTCGTTTCGATGAAAAGCACGCCGACATCGTTTTCAGAGCTATGCGGAGGGTAGAGTATGCTTCCCGACATCATATCGTGTCCGCGCGGCTCAAACATCAATCCCTTGCGAATCCAATCGTATTCTTGAAGGAAATGTTGGCGTTTCTCTGACATAGAATTACCAGAAAGTTCGGGCCCGCCTTTTGCAACTACGCGAACCGGATTTCCACATGTGTGTCCATCAATACAGGAAAAAACAGATCGTCCCATAACTATGAAATTGTATCTCGGGTATCTACATTATTTATCTTGCGTGAAATACCCAAAGGGTTTTCATTTTTTAGTTCAGGTGGAAGGAATTCGTTTGGCCAATCTTGATAAGATACGGGTCGAATCCATCGCTGAATGGAATCTGTTCCAACTGCTGTAAATCGTGCATCTGTTGATGCTGGATAAGGTCCTCCATGTAGCATGGAAGGGCAAACTTCCACTCCAGTTGGAACGCTGTTGAAGATCAATCTCCCTACTCGATCTTGCATCGCTCGAATGATCTCTGGGTTATCCCCCATTTCTTGATTCTCAGTGAGAATTGTTCCGGTTAATTGACCCTCCAATCCTTCAACAATACGAGCCAGTTGATCCAAATCGTCACACTGAACAACAAGAGAAAAAGGGCCAAAAATTTCTTCGTGAAGCGCTGGATTTCGTAGGAAAGTTGTTCCATCGACCGTGGCAATTCCCTGTTGAGCATAGTTTGGCTCACTTGAAAGAATAGCGTGATTCACGATCTTTGTTCCATCTTGTTGAAGGAGTCTCAATTTTCCGTTTTCGAAGTTTGACGCAATGGTCGGGTGGAGCATGCACGACGGTTTGATCTCCGTAATTTCATTCCCCAATTTCTCCATGAATGAAGTCAATGTATCCGATTTAACTCCCAAAATTAATCCTGGGTTTGTACAAAATTGCCCTGTTCCAAGTGTGATGGATCCAGCGTATGTTTTCGCAATGGAGTCAGTATTCTTTTCTAAATAATCTGGCATTAAAATGACAGGGTTGATACTTCCCATTTCGGCAAAAACGGGAATGGGTTCTTTTCGTTTAGAAGCAAGATCGAATAACGCTCGTCCTCCTCGAATGCTTCCCGTAAATCCAACTCCTTTTACTTCTGGGTGCTGAACTAGTTTGGTTCCGACTTCAATTCCGCGACTGTTCAAATTCGAGAAAACACCATTGGGCATTCCCGTCTTTTCAGCTGCTTTGATGACTGCGCTTGCGACTAATTCAGATGTCCCCGCGTGCATCGGATGACCTTTTACAATCACAGGGCAACCAGCGGCAAGTGCACTGGCAGTATCGCCACCAGCTGTTGAATACGCCAAAGGAAAATTGCTAGCTCCGAACACGACAATCGGTCCCATTCCGATCATCATTTTCCGTAAATCAGCTTTGGGCATTGGAGCGCGATCAGGAATAGCTGTATCAATTCTAGCCTCAACCCATGAACCTTCGCGAACCAATTCTGCGAACGTTCGAAGTTGAGCAACTGTTCTGCCTCGCTCTCCTTTCGCTCGACCTTCAGGCAAACCTGACTCGTTCATGTACACCTTGATCAATGCATCATCGAGTGCCAAAATTTCGTTTGCAATGGCATCTAGAAATTCGCCTTTTCGCTCTCCTGACATTGCCCTGAATTCTCCAAAAGCTTGATTTGCTAGCGAAGCAGCCTCATTGATTTCTACTTCCGTAGCTTCTGTAAAAACGTGATCGTTTTCTGTATTCGATTGCGGATTGAAGGTGCGAAACTTGACCGTTCCTTCGGCCTTGAGTTCGTTTCCAATGTAGTTCTTTCCTGTCATGAGTTGTTTTGTTATTTAAGGTCTTGATGCTGTCGCATCGGCTTCTTTGTATGCTGGCAATGTTGGGCGCGATTTCAATCCATCTTCAATGATTTGAAGCACGTGCGCGCGCTCTTCACCGATCAATGGAAGACGTGGAGCTCGAACATGCTCACTTCCAATTCCCGTTGCAACCTCTGCCAGTTTAATGTTTTGTACCAATTTAGTGTTTATATCCAATTCTAGGAGCGGTAGGAACCATCGATAGATGGTAATCGCTTCTTCTGTTCTTCCGTTCTTCGCGAGTTCATAAATTGCCACTGTTTCCTTTGGAAATGCACAAACGAGCCCTGCTACCCAGCCATCTGCTCCCATGAGTAAACTTTCAAGTGCCAGTGTATCTACACCAGATAGTATTTTAATACGATCTCCGAATCGGTTTTTCAGTCGCGTAATGTTCGAAAGGTCACGAGTTGATTCCTTTACAGCTTGAATGTTTTCACACGCGATGAGTTCTTCAAACATATCCAACGTAACTTCAATACCGTAGTCAACTGGGTTGTTGTATACCATTATTGGTAATGCTGTGCTATTCGCCACTGCTTTAAAGTAGGTAACAGTTTCGCGATCATCGGCTTTGTAACGCATCGGAGGCAACATCATTAAACCACTAGCGCCATCTTCTTGTGCTTTCTGTGCAGCGAGAATGGCATTCTTCGTTGTTTGCTCAGCAATGTTGATGATAACAGGAATGGTTCCTTCAACTATTTCGACTGCCTTGCGAACGAGAATTCGCTTTTCTTCATCCTCCAATGTGCTGGCTTCTCCAAGCGTTCCGCCGAGAATAATTCCATGAACTCCAGCGTCCATTTGTGCACGAATGTTTGTTTCGAACAAATCCAGATCCAACTGATCATCTTCTGTGAATTTTGTCGTTACTGCAGGCATGACACCTTTCCAATTTACTTTCATCTTCATCAATTTAACACCTCAAAAGTACGATGTAAGTGAGAATGATAATTTGTGCGAATTAGCTAATAATGATACTATTTTACCTTAATTTGATTGGAAAGTGTTTATTTATGAATAGTTTTAAACCACAAAGGTACAAACCGCTCCGCGGCACAAAGAAAAATGGGTGTGTTATTCCCTTTGTGTCTTGAATCCGATAGCTATCGGATCAAGCCCGTGCCTTTGTGGTAACAGAATAAACAATAGCATAAGTGAAAGTATTACCATTCACCATCCCCAAACATGATTCAGCCCTGCTCATGTTCCAGCGAGATCTTGAAGAAGTATTCTACGATCGTTTTCATCAACACGAGGCCATTCAAGTATCTTACATCATTTCTGGAGAAGGCGAATTACTGGCAGGAGACCGGATCAGAAGATACAGGGCAGGAGATGCATTCGTCATTGGATCGTACATGCCTCATTTATTCAAGTCTGATAATTCACTCAAGATACAATCGGAGATGATCAGTGTCTTTTTTTCGCGTGCAGATTTGGATCAACTGATGAGTTTTGAGGAATTAGCTCAATTGGAAACCCTCCTCGACGAAATGGATGTAGGAATTATCCTTGATTCTCATCGAGAAGAAGTGAAATCCATGATTTCTCAAATTGAAACGACTTCCTCCTTGAAACGAGTTTCCCTATTTTTCTCTTTGTTGGAAGTGATTTCAGAATCTGAACGGTCGGCGGTTTCATCTCATCTTCCTCGAAAAATGCTTTCTGAAAATGAAGGGATGCGTATGCAAGCGGTGATGAATTATACACTGGAATCGCTCTCAGAGCAGATCAAACTAGAAGAAGTGGCAACACGAGCGAATATGTCGACCAATGCTTTCTGCCGTTATTTCAAACAACGAACGAACAAATCATACTTTCAGTTTTTAATTGAGGTGAGGATTGAGCATGCATGTACCTTACTGACGAACAAAGTTGATTTATCGGTTTCTGAAGTGGCAGAGTTATCAGGATTTCAGAACCTTTCGAACTTCAACCGTCGATTTAGAAAAGAAAAAGGAGTAACGCCTTCGCGGTTTCGGATAGACAATAGGATATGATTCCTTAATTTAGCCGCCAGTGAAACAATACTCAAATCAAGAATTAACTGATTTCGTCCAGTGGGATGTGGAAAATTGGGGCAAAGCTATTTCGTTTTGGCAGCCATACGTTGATCAGGTTTCCAAAGGAAAAGCGGCTGCATTTGGTGAGCGCGAAGGAGGATTGTCACTGTGGCTTGCGCTCAATGATTGTGATGTTGAGTGCTCCGATTACACCGTTTTCGAG
>JBGCDF010000017.1:0-5948 GCA_045105095.1 Crocinitomicaceae bacterium
TGGATGGAGCAATGATTGTCAGTACGCCTCAAGAGGTGGCATTGGCAGATGCTCGAAAGGGGGTGAACATGTTCCAGTTGGATTCGATTAATGTTCCAGTTATTGGGATTATTGAAAATATGGCGTGGTTTACACCAGAAGAGCTTCCAGAGAACAAATACTATATTTTCGGACGCGATGGAGCCAAAAATCTGGCCCATGGAATGGGTGTTCCTTTCCTTGGACACATTCCATTGGTACAAGGTGTTCGCGAAGCAGGAGATATTGGAAGACCTGCTGTATTCCAAGAAAATAGCCCTACAGCGAAAGCATTTGACGAGATTGTTCGTACTTTTGTTGAGCGCGTAGCGTCTATGAAAGACAAAAAAGAGGCACATGTCCATTAACAAGAAAGACATCGAAGAAAAAGTATTGGGTTCATTGGATCAATTACGTCCGTTCCTTCATGCCGATGGTGGTGATATGGAATTGGTTGAAATCACGGATGATGCAACAGTAGTTGTTCGCCTCCTTGGCGCATGCAGCGATTGTTCGATGTCAATGATGACGCTCAAAGCAGGACTCGAGGAAGCTGTCAAAAAAGTAGCTCCTGAGGTAAAAGCTGTTGTTGCACTGACTCCAGAAGAAGCTTAGATCATCTAACCAAGATAGTGGACTGAGCGCGATGCATTGAGTTTGTCGAAATGGAGTCGAAACGCTATTTTTAATATTGATCCTTCAACTGAACACTGAGCGGAGTCGAAGTGTTAACTCAACACAAACGGATACGTTTTAATTTCAACATCATCTTTCATGATGCGCAAGGTGTATTCTCCTGGTTCCCATCCTCGAACGCGAACGGAAAAATCCATGGTCACTCTTTGAGACTTACGCGGAGTGGCAGGTGGTAAAGCAAATTTTACATCTCCATTCTTGTCGATCACTTCTTGTTTGATAATGGAAGTTCCGTCCGATGGGAATTGAACTTGTCCATGAACAACAACGGTTTGAGAAACAATTCGGCGCTCTTCAGTAATGACATGTTGTCTCGGAGATGTGTACCATGTATCTTTTTGACCCGTCAATTCGGCGAGGTATTTTCTGAATTCCTGAGTTTGAGGATTTGGTGCCTGAATATTTGATACCGAATGATCGTCCGTAATGGCCCACACTACATCCTGAAATGATTTCTTATCGATCTTTTTGCCCTTCATATAGTCAATTGCTTTAATCAGGCTTTTGTTTGAGCTGGTGGAAATTTTAAACGCTCCTCCAGTCGATGGGGACATATCCGAAGCTTCTGTGCAGAAGGCTGCTATTAAATGGTTCTTTGCTGATTTCGGCTCTAGTACGAAGAAATCCTCCTCCAACTGAATGAGTGTTTGTTCTTCATCTTCTCCTGGAATATAGGTCGTTCCTGCCGGTACAATGACTTTCAACTTACGATTGGTCGTATTGGTCACAGATAGTTTGACAGATTTACCACTGTGTTTTCCGTTAGAAGTAACGTTAGCGGTAATCGTTCCATCTTTGATGGCTGCATTCAAATTGACTTCTTTCTCCGCAGGAGCATTTTGAACAGACAAAATCAATGCAAACGTCAAGAGTGCAAGCGGGAACATAAATAGTTTTTGGATGGGAGAGACTGGTTTCATAGTTTCTGGTTTTTATATCATAATGTGTTTGCTAAGAAAACGTTATGCTCTAAGCGACACTAAGATATGAAATTACTCAGCCGAATTACAGCCCTTGCGATTTTCTCTTTTTTTCAAGTTGAAGGTTGTATGCAGCAAATGCAAAAGCCAATCCAAATGAAACATGGCTCAAGAGGTGGAGTGATTGAGCTCGAATGGAGTTGAAGATGTTGAGAACTATTAATGAGATTCCAACTAGCCAAAACATGAAGATGACCAGATTCATATATCCAGAGAAAGAAAATTGAGATTTCTTTACCACCATAAACTGAAGGGAGACCATCACGTATAAGAACCAGAAGAACACTTGACTACCAAAGTAATTGAACAGAAACGCAATCTTAGCGTTCGCGAAATCCGAATTTTCCTCATGTGTAACAGTAAGAGAAAAGGGTAGGATGAGCAAAGCGAAAATCAGATATCTTCCCCAAAAAGTGTTCAATGAAAATGGTTTCCTATCAGTCATCATTCAAATTATATGAATCCGTCAACTTCGCAATGTTGATGTGCCCTTGGATAATGTCTACGAAAACTTCAATCTCTTCATTGTTCCAGTCATGCTTTTCCTTGAAGTCTGCATATTCCAGTTTGAGTAGATCTCTTGCTTTTTCATTACCTGCAAGTTCTCTTTGAAGATAGGGAGCACTTTGATACAACCTTAAGCTATCTACTGTGTCCAGATAGGCTTGTTCGTTCTTACTTGGAATATGCTCCGAACAACTCGAAAACATCAAAAGAGAAAAGAGTAGTGCAAGGATTGAGAATTTCACAAATACAAAAATTGGGTAGATTCGAGAAACAAGGTAACAAAAACCAAGAAAAAACCCTTTTCCTCAAAGAAGAAAAGGGTTCCAAGTATGTTAAAAGTGGACTACTTTGCAGCAGCGTACAATTCAGAAACTTTTGTCCAGTTGATTACGCTGAAAAATGCGTTAATGTAATCAGGACGACGGTTTTGGTAGTTCAAGTAGTATGCGTGCTCCCAAACGTCCAATCCTAAAATTGGTGTTCCAGCGCATCCAAGTCCCATTACTGGGTTGTCTTGATTTGCAGTAGAACAAACTTCCAATTTTCCGTCAGCTACGCACAACCATGCCCAACCTGATCCAAAGCGAGTAGCAGCTGCTTTTGAGAACGCTTCTTTAAATGCGTCGAATGATCCAAAAGTGCTGTCGATATCTGCTGCCAGATCTCCTGTTGGAGTTCCTCCTCCATTAGGGCTCATTACAGACCAGAATAAGCTGTGATTGTAAAAACCACCTCCATTATTTCTTACTGCTGGAGTATCTGCACAAGAAGTCAAAATGTCTTCAATGCTTTTTCCTGCGAAGTCAGTTCCTTCAATAGCAGCGTTCAGTTTGCTTGTATATCCTGCGTGGTGCTTCGAATGGTGGATTTCCATCGTTCTTGCGTCAATATGTGGTTCCAATGCATCGTATGCGTATGGTAATGCTGGTAATTCGAATGCCATAATTATTTCTTTTTTAGTTGAATATTGTTAGACAAAAGTACGAATTCATTAAACACAAAGTCAAGTTGATAGTCTAAATGAGGTCATAAGAAAAATCTATATCTTAGTCTAGATAAATTTATACCATGATAAAACAACTACTAGTAATCATGTGCCTTCTCCCAATGCTTGGAAATGCACAAATATGTACGATTGACTTTGCCCAAACAGTGCCAGGAATCTACCCTGATACCATGCCTCAAGGAACCGTCAATCAATTTTACGATGAAGACATCACCTTTGTACTTCCGCTGGATACAATGGGTTTCGACTTTACAAACTTTCACATTCTTTCCATCGCCCTTCCGGTAGGACTTTCGTGGGAATGTAACAACTCAGCAAGTAATTGCGACTATGATCCACAAGTCAATCAATACGGATGTGTGAGAGTATATGGAACACCTCTCTTAGCTGGAGCATACAACATAGATGTAACCGTTATTGCAGATTTGACCGTAGCGACAGGTATTCCTACGTCGTTCTCTGTTTTCATGGAAATTCTTCCAGCAACAGTTTCAACAACGAACAATGGATTCAGCATGGCTGGAGCGAGCGGTTGTTCCCCGCAAACGGTTGATTTCACGAATAACAATCCAGGCTTACTTGCCTATTCATGGGATTTTGGGAATGGAAATACTTCCACTGCCGAGAACCCAGCACCGCAAATTTATTCGACGCCAGGCAATTATGAGGTGAATTATCAGGCATGGAGTAATTTAGATACACTTGATATCTACACGCTCACAAATGTGACCATCCAAAGTATGTCAAACTATGGAGGAGGTTTTCCCTCTTTTGAGGCTCCAGATCCCTATTTCATCATCTATGAAAATGGTGTGTTGTACAATCAATCAGGTGTGTATGCAGACACTTTTCTTCCTGTGGGGTGGAATACGTCCATCTTGCTAGATCCTTTACAGTCATATACCATTGAAATATGGGAGTCGGATGCCGGTGAATTTGGTTTCGGAGCAGATGATTTCATGGGGGTGGCACCTCTCAATTTGAATGGTTGTACAGGATGTGCAGTCGGAACTTCAGTGATCGATTACACCGTTTCATATCAGCAAATCCTTCCAACGCCTTCTGTGATTTCCATTGATACAGTGTTTGTGAGTGGATATCCTGCGGTTCCAACAGTAACGTGGGACTCTATTCCACATACGCTCACTTCAACTGATTTGGGTGATAGCTATCAATGGTATTTTAATGGTAGCCCAATTGCTGGAGCAACTGATACGGTTCATATCGTCCAGAACTCTGGATATTATCACCTCGTAGCAATTAACGCAAACGGATGTGTCAGTTTTTCTGATACGACCTTAGCGATTTACTGTGACACAGCATTCGTTCCTCAAATTACAACGAATGCGGCTGGGAATTTGATCGTGATGAATTCTGGTAACTCGGATATCCAATGGTATGTTGATGGTGTGGCCATTCCAGATGACACCTTGGACGTGTGCCTGCCTGCCATAGCAGGAGATTACACTGTAACCTTGTTAGATGAATTCGGATGTTTATCGGAATCAGCGCCAACTGCCGTTTCTGTTGGTTTAGATGCTCTCTCAAACTTCATTTGGAGCATTTTCCCGAACCCGGCTGGTGATGAACTCAACATTCACGTGGATGAATCGAAGCATATAGATCAAATTGAGATTGTTGACATGCTAGGAAGAATAGTTTTAAGCCATGAAGGTTTTTCAGGAGAACAACAACTCGAATTGAGTGACCTTAAAAATGGATCATATATCGTTCGATTGACGGCTGATGGGCAGATTTTCACAAAATCGTTACTTATTCACAAAAGATAATTTGGGCTTTTATTTAGCTTGAATTCTTCGTATTTTCGAGCAAACCAAAAAAGAGAAAAATGAAAAGAAATTTTATGTTTGTTGCAGCGATTGCAGCAGGAATGGCATTGACAGCATGTGGAGGAAATGAAGCGGACGCGGAAGCGCAAGCAGAGGATATGGTTGAGGACATGATGGAAAACGCGGAAGAAGAAGTGGAAGAAGAGAGCAGCATGATGGATGATCTTATGGATCAAGCCAAAGATGCTACTTCTGACATGGTGGAAGAAGGAAAAGACATGGCTGAAGACATGATGGAGAAAGGAAAAGACATGGCGACTGAAGCTATTAAAGAAAAAGCTCCAGAAATGATTGAAGAAGGAAAGAAGGCTGTAGGAATGTAGTCTGATTCTTCATAAAAGATAAAAGGGGACTCATTCCGATAGCTATCGGAATTGAGTCCTTTTTTTTGGAGAAAAGTCAAACGGTAAGGATTTGAAATGAATACGCAAACGAGGATACTACGTCTTGAATTAGAAACTGAAGGGTGGAAGGTTCAGGAGATATCTTCACCTATCTCAAAGCAATATTGGTGGGTATGGGAATCATGGATCTTAACGAAAGATGGTGAACAGTTGTTCTTGTCTTTTCTGATAGATCCGCAATCAGAAAAACGTGAGTCCAACGTTTGGGCTGTCTCCGCAAATAAGCAAGAACCGATTGAAAGATTGGAGGCCGAAGCAGGTCCAATACTCACATTAGGAAGAGGCTGGAAAAACCGCTTGAAGGAATTCATCAGCGCTATTCGGAATAGCTATTAAGCGAGAGAATCCTTACTCCTCAGAATACTTTTTACTATACTTCTCCATCAATTCATATTGGAAGTTATTCGGAGCGATGAGTGTTCCATTTACGATCCCCAAAACCATTTGATTGGTCATCATATCAAGCGCATTTCCTTCAGAAACAAAC
>JBGCDF010000018.1:0-11527 GCA_045105095.1 Crocinitomicaceae bacterium
ACATCTTGTGTCATTTTTGATTCTGCGTTGTGAAATACGTTTTGCAATAGGCGCAAAGAGCGTCTGTAAGAGCTGAGTTGGCGCTCAACGGAATATCCATTTTTAGAATTGTTGCTTAAGTGAGCTACCGTTCTACGCAATACGGACCGCTCAGCTTTGGTGATGCCATGGTTTTCTTCCGCCTGAATGGGATCAGTTAAAAACGCGTGTAATGCATCATCATCGTGCATCAACAAACTGATGTAATTCAGTAAGTTGGATTTAGATTTCATCATAACTTTGTGTTTGAGATTAATATGATCGAAAAAGTAGGCAGACGCATTGTTCATTTTGCACGACATAACCCGTGTTTTTCAGTTTCAGGGGTTTTTACGCGGTTCATCGGTTATTCTCGTAAAATAACTGACGTTTTCATTCTGATCAGGGCAGCGGAAATCTCAGGCAAAATCCTATTGAAGTGAAATGCTCTTGAGATATGTATTGCGACGATGATAATTCTTTTTTGGCGCCTTCCCGATAGCTATCGGAACCGTTTTCATTCTATAGTTTACTCCTGTAAACGTGTTTTGCTCGCTCTCTTCTGGTAATGACTTACTCGAAGAGTTCAGCGCAACATCGTTTCCACTTCCCAAAGCTGCCGAATTCCAACGGGGCGTGAACAATCAACTAAAATTTCAGTGACATAATCAATTCCGATAGCAACTGGAATATCGATATTCGAATCGTTCGAAATTTCAATGAATGAAACAGATTGTTGGGTGCGGTCAGAAAGATTAATCTCTCAGGAGATGTTCGGGTAGTTGATTATTCAAACGCGCCAATACCAAACAATGCAAAATCATATTTAACAGGGTCCACTGGGTCAAATTCGCGCAAGTTGGACATCAATTCTTCCAATGCTTTCCAATCGTCTTGTTTTCGTTGGAGAAGACCAAGGTTTCGTGCGTGTTTGCTGGTGTGAACATCCAACGGAAGATACAATTCCGAAGTAGGGATGCTTTTCCAAATCCCAAAGTCTACGCCTTGTTTGTCGCCTCGAACCATCCAACGTAAAAACATGTTGATCCGTTTCGCTGCGGATCCCTTCATTGGATTGGAGACGTGTTTTTCTGATCGTTTTTCGTGCTCGGTTTCCAGAAAAAGCTCTCGGAAGTTGACAATTCTACCTTTCACGCCTTCAATCTCAGGATGAGGGGAAAATGCTTGTTCTAATCCACCATTCTCGTATAAGCTTCGCAGACTGCGGAAGAAGAAATCCAAATCGACGGCATTGAATGTTCTATGAACGAAATCCAGTTGTTGAGGTGTGTAGTTGAGAATGAATTCATGAGGATCATTTCCCATGATGTCAATCAAACGTTTGCCGTTATTGATGATGGATTTACGTTGCCCCCAAGCGATAGTGGATACGAGATATGCTACGATTTCGATATCTTCTTTTTTGGAGAAAAGATGTGGGAGTTGAATAGGATCAGTTTCTATGAAATCCCGGGTGTTATATTGTTCAGCCTTGAAGTCGAGGTATTCGCGTAATTCTTCTCCTTGCATTTTGAGTTAGTTAGATTGTTGGATTATTGGATTGTTGGATTGTTGGATTGTTGGATTCACTGCGTGGCTGCCTTCGGCGGTGTTGGATTCGCTTCGCAGTAGTCGAACTCCCGTTCTCTTTCAAAAGCGGTGCTTTTTCTTCTCCTGTGGTGTTAGATTGTTGGATTCACTTCGTTATGTCAATTTTAGAATCTTTCCATTGGCGCACTGAGCGAAGCCGAAGTGCATTCTTTCAATTTATCCTTACTATTCAACAATCAAACCATCAGTAATTTGAATACGTCGATCCGTCATACCCGCCAATTCTTGGTTGTGCGTTACAATCACAAATGTTTGATTGAATTCATCACGCAAATCAAAGAATAATTGATGTAGCTCAGTCGAGTTCTGACTATCCAAGTTTCCAGAAGGCTCATCTGCCAAAATAATCTTCGGCTGATTGATGAGCGATCGAGCTACGGCGATACGTTGTTGTTCACCTCCTGATAATTCGGCCGGTCGGTGAGTGGCACGATTTTCCAATCCCAGCATGCCTAACAAATTCATGGCTTCTTTCTTGGATTCAGCCATGTTTCTACCTTGAATTAAGGCTGGAAGGATGATATTTTCGATAGCATTGAACTCAGGGAGTAGTTGATGAAACTGGAAGATAAATCCTATAGACTCATTTCTAAAAGCAGAAAGTTGTCGAGAACTGAGCGTAAAGGGGTTTACTCCATTCAGCAAGACCTCACCAGCATCTGGTTTGTCAAGTGTCCCTAAAATTTGAAGTAAGGTTGTTTTTCCAGCACCGGAAGAACCAACGATCGAAACTACCTCTCCAGAGCCAATTTCTAAATCAATTCCTTTCAAGATGTTTAAATCTTCGAAAGACTTGGTAATTCCCTTCGCTGTAAGCATCTTATTTGTCCATTTTCAATGAGTGTCCCATGCGATCACGCTTCGTCTTCAAGTAGAATTCGTTGTGTTCGTTGGATTCGATCTCCAATGCTACATTTTCGATAACTTCCAGTCCGTATCCGATCAAACCAGTTCGTTTCGTTGGATTATTTGACATCAAACGCATCTTAGAGACTCCCAAAGAACGAAGGATCTGTGCTCCAATTCCATAATCGCGTTCGTCACCTTTGAAGCCAAGTTTGAGGTTTGCCTCTAATGTGTCGTATCCTTCTTCCTGAAGTTTATACGCCTTTAACTTATTCGTAAGGCCGATTCCACGTCCTTCTTGATTCATGTATACAACGACACCTTTTCCCGCCTCTTCGATCATTTGCATCGACTTTGCGAGCTGCGGTCCGCAATCACAACGACAAGACCCGAAAATATCACCGGTCATACAAGATGAATGAACGCGAACCAATATAGGCTCATCTTCGGTAAACTCACCTTTTACAATCGCCAGATGTTCTTTTTCAGAATTCGTTTCCTTGAAAAGGTGCATATCGAAGTTTCCATTCTCGGTAGGCATTTTCACATCAATCACTTTCTCGACCAATCGCTCATGTTGCATGCGGTAAGCAATCAAGTCTTCAATTGAAATGAGTTTCAAGTCAAATCTCTTTGCAATTACTGCTAATTCAGGCAGGCGGGCCATTGATCCATCTTCATTCAGAATCTCGACAATTACTCCAGCAGGTTCAAATCCAGCCAATCGAGCTAAGTCAATAGCTGCTTCCGTATGTCCTGCACGGCGCAAAACTCCACCTTTCTTCGCTCGAAGCGGGAAGATGTGTCCAGGTTTTCCTAATTCCTCAGGGCGAATATTTGGATCGATAAGTGCCTTAACCGTTTTGGCTCTATCACTAGCACTAATTCCTGTCGTACATCCGTGACCGTTCAAGTCAACCGAAACAGTAAAAGGAGTTTCGTATGCCGCTGAATTACTTTGGACCATCAGGTTTAACCCCAATCGATCGCACTCATCTTCAACTAGCGGAGCACACACCAACCCACGTCCGTGTGTCGCCATGAAGTTGATGATTTCAGGTGTGATATTTCTCGCAGCCGTAAGGAAATCTCCTTCGTTTTCGCGGTTTTCGTCATCTACAACAATGACTACTTTACCATCCTGGATGTCCTGGATGGCTTCTTCTATCGTGTTTAATTTGATATCCATACGTCTGATCGACAGTTTTCGCGAATTTACGGCAAAAATCTAAGTTGAAAGAGTTGAGGAAGGGATTTCTTTAAACTGATTCTTGATAAGCCATTTTTTGAAATTAGTATTCAGTGGAATCAATCAATTCAACCAAACGACTTGTGGTTTTTGTCCAGTGGTGATGTTCTTCAACGAATGAGCGCGCACTCTGTTGTATATCAGCGTATTTAGTAGAGTCGTTTAACAGGGTTTCAATTGCAGTCTTGAACTCGTCAACTGTTGACGCCACAAGAATTTCTTTGTTTTCTTTCGTGCCGATTGGATTGTTAGCAAGGGGAGTAGTGATACATGGAACGCCCATTGCCATGGCTTCCAATAGCTTATTCTGCATTCCCGTACCGATCATCATGGGGGCAAGAAATATTCTTCCCGATGCGTAAGATGTTCGAATGTCGTCTACCCATCCAGTCAATTCAATCTTTGGATTTTCCGCAGCAATTTTCTTTACTCGTTTGGAGGGAGAAGAACCCGAAACAAGCAGTGTTCGGTTTGGAAACAATGGAAGAATCTTCTTGGATATGTAATCAATGGCTTCCACATTTGGTGGATAACTCATGTTTCCTACGAAAACGAAGTCATGCGTTTTGTCCTGATGTACTTCTTCGAAAAAACTCGCATCGATTCCGTTCGGAATACACACGATTTCCGAGGAATTTGGATGCATGATTAGTTGTTGGTCCTGTTTGCTAATGACCGTTCGATTCTCGAAGAAATCAAACATTAAGGACTCGTACCGCTTTAGTCTCTTAGCCTCCGATTTGAAGATCCATTGCTTGTAGAATGGTTGTTTTCCTATTCGACGTTGAATCCCTGCACTGAGGGCATCCATGTAGTCGAGCGTTTTTGGAATGGAATGCTCATTTTTTACATATTCAGACATTCTAATTAGTTGACAGTAAGTATGTTTAAATGACCCTTCTTTAAGTAACTGTTTAATTTTCTTGTGTCCTTTTGAGCTGAAGAAATATCCAACCTGATACGGGGTCCCATTTAGTGCAGAACGAAAGATGTTCCATCCTTTCTGTAATGCACTTTGGCGTTGAATCACAATCTCTGAGCAGTAAGATTTCACTTTTTCATAATGCTCAGCGGGTATCTCATGATTACTCACTGCGAACAAGGTGACGTCGAAATGTTTGTGAAGTTCTTTGAGCTGATGGTACGCGCGCAGTTTATCTCCTTTCTCGAGTGGATAGGGGAATCGCGACACGAGCATGAGTACTTTCTTTCTATGAATTGTCTTCGAAGATTTCAACTATTCTTTGACTTATGGCGTCAATATTATGGTTTTTATCGATATAATCGAGCGCATTTCTACCGATTTGTTCACGTTTCGATGTGTTTGTTGATAATTCCTCGATGCGCGCGACAAAGTCTTCTTTCGATTCGGCAATGGAAATGCATTCGCACGTTTCATGGTGAATACCCAAAGCTCCGACTCTGGTAGTGATGATCGGAACTCCCTGCGCCATGGCTTCCAGAAACTTAATTCTTACCCCAGAAGCTGCCTGAATTGGGGAAACAAGAATTCCATGATTTCTTACAAAATCATCTACAGAATCAACGAATCCGTGGACGTGTATGCCATTTTCTTTATCATCTTGAATGAACTCTTGAGATTTCGATCCCGCAATGTGTAATTCTAGCTTAGCATTGTTTTTTCTGAGTTTTGGCATCCAGTCAATTAACAATTGAACGGCTTGTCGATTCGGCTCCCAATCCATCATACCGAGGTGGTAAATTCGATTATTGGTTATGTCGATGTCATCTTGTGAAGCTTGCATACTTACTGGAACATCAACGATTTTGGATTTTACCCCTTGTGACGCGAATTCCTTGGAATCATCTTTAGAAATGGATAAAATAGTATCGACCTCATTTAGTTTCTTTAGCTCAAACCGTTTCAAATCCTTTGATAAACGCTTCAGGTACCACTTTTTTAATCCTGAGGAATCGTTTGAGTATTGTTCCCAAAGTTGAAATTCAACATTGTGCGTACGCACCGAAATATGTCCATTGAAAATAGGCTTGATTCCCTCTAAATACGGAAGTGTGTATAGATTATCGAATATAATTCCATCAAACGATTCCTTTTTGATCAATTCGATCAGCAGGGATTCGATTTCTGGTAAGTAAAATCGATCAGCATTGTAGGAATTCAAAGTAAACAATGACTTCAGTGCAGGAATTATGCTCACATCAGTATTTACAAAATGATCAATGGGATTCACTCGTTCCAGTAATTCAGCTGGGAATTTTGATCGGTCGAAGGGATGCTTATTGGTTGAAAGTGTCACGTATTGTACATCAATATCAGCATGAAGCAAACAGGATAAAAACTGAAGACTGGCAAAGCAACCACCGTCAACGGAAGGGTAAATCGGTTTCGATGTAAAGAAGAGGATTTTCATTTTTTGAATCGAATGAATTTCTTCCAAGTTTCTTTACTGAATACAGGAGAGTCATTTGCTGCAGAATGCATTAACCAGATGGCGATAGGGGTAAGAGCCATCGACGGGAACCACATTCCAAGAAAGGGGCTGATGGTTCCTGAACCAGCTAAACCGTCGCCTATGGTCATTAGGACAAAGTATATCATAAAGAGCAATGCTGCAATGACGACAGGAGCTCCGAATCCTCCTTTTCTGACAATCGCACCCAAGGGCGCTCCTACAAAGAACAGAACAATAATGGCCATTGTCAATGAGAACTTTCGATGGAACTCAATCAAATACTTATTCATGTCACGTTCCATCGTTTCCAAGAAGCGTGTTTGACTGTCTAATTTTGATCCTTTACTTCGAATCTTCGATTGAGCTAAATTGATCGCAGCTTTCATCTGTCCTGAGCTAAGGTCTTTCAGTGTGACTACTGAGTCAGGAATTTCTGTAATGTTTGGGTCTACTTCCAGCGCCTTTGTGTTTTCTTTGAAGTTCTGAGCGATGAAGTAGGGGTGATCACCCTTTACGTTCTTGAGGAAGTTTTCTACAATTCCTTGAGCGTTCTTCTGGATGGAATCAAGCGTATAATTGATTTGGAAGACATTGAGCATTTCATGCTTGTCTTTGAACATGTCCTCATCAGAGCGGTCAAGATTAAATCCAGATAAATCTATTTTGTACGTTGCATGATCAAAGGATGACCTTCTGCTAGGACGTGTATTGAGTTTTCCATGTTCTTTGCCGTCAGGAGTGAAGATCGGAGCTGTGGGTTCCAATTCCTCCATTACGTACCCTTCTCTTAACTCAAAAAACAAATATTTACCATTTTCGGACTTGTACACATTTCCCTCCTTGGCTCGAACAGACTTTACGATTACTGGATCGGTGTGATCGTGAATCAAAATGCCCTTGAATGTGTCTTCTGTTCCTTCGTCAATTTTAATGGCGTAGCCATCCAGTTCTTTACTGTACGTTCCTGGTGTTAAAATCGAAGAGATTTTGGTTTGTTGGATGTCAAAGATTAATCCGTGCCACTTCAAATTGGCGACTGGGATCACATAATTAGCGAAGTAGAAGGTGGAAAGCGCAATAATCAAAACAATGCCCGTCAATGGACGCAGAATCTTGTACAGCGACATTCCGCTGGACTTGAGGGCTGTTAGTTCGTTGTTTTCGGCTAGGTTCCCTAATGTCATGATGGAAGAAAGCAAAATCGCCAAGGGCAATGCCAGTGGAATCAAACTCGCCGAAACGTAGAATAACAACTCAACGATAACGGATACAGAGAGTCCTTTCCCCATTAAATCATCAATGTACTTCCAGAAGAACTGCATGATGAGGATAAACATAGAAATGGCGAAGGTGACCAAGAATGGACCTGTAAACGAACGAATACTAAAAAAATAGAGACGTTTCAAAATTGCCAATTAAGATTACTGCTTAAACGCAGATATGTCGAAAGTATTTTATGCGCCGAGTTTACGCTTCAATTGGTTGATTTGTCCTTCCCAGAGGAACTTGGATTCTTCCACTTCATCCGGTTCAGCAAAAGAAGTTAATGTTAAAATCACAGATTTCGTCATTGGATCAATTTCATATCGAAGTTCGAAATAGGTGTCTAATCCTTCATCCTCATCTTCAATCCATTGCCAACGTACTTTTGCATTGTTCTTTTTGGTAATCAAACGCGCTTCTTCTTCGCTTCCATCCCAAATAAACGTGTAAACATCACCTTTGATATTTACATCATCAGCAAACCACTCGCTCAACCCGCTAGGTGTACTCACCATATTGTCCAATGACTTAATAGACGTTTTTAGCAGGAAATCCATCTCGTATTTTTCTCTCTCTTCCATTTGTAGTTTTTAAATCTGATTAACTTCGTGTTTGAAATCCGCCAATATACACATTCTTTTTCAATGGCTTTAAGGCATTCCTTCGAAAAAACAGGCAGCTTTTTGTTTAAGCGGCGAGGGCAGTTCCCACTGATTCTCTTCGCAATCGCCGTGCCAGCGATATTTTTTACGGATAATGAAGGGCTTCTTTCCTCAAAAACAGTCTATTGGAGCTTACTCTTGGGTAGCGTTTTATTAACATTTATTGGGCAATTGATACGTGCCATTGCGATCGCAAAAAGTGCTAAGCAAACTTCAGGAAGAAATACATGGGGGCACGAGGCTAAAGCCTTGAATGTGACTGGTATTTATTCGATCGTTCGACATCCACTTTACCTTGGGAACTTCTTCATTTGGATAGGGATCGTTTGCTTTGTTGGAAATCCGTGGTTTTTTATCATTGTATGTCTGCTGTTTTGGTTGTACTATGAACGGATTATGTTTTCAGAAGAGGTGTTTTTGGAAAAGGAGTTTGGCGAGGAATATGTTGAGTGGTCATTGAGAACTCCAGCTTTTATGCCTTCGTGGAAGCATTACAGAAAGAGTGAGGTTTCTTTTTCGATTAAGACCTTGCTCCGTAGGGAGTATCCCGGGATTTCCGCTGCTATAATTGGATTTTTGTTTGTGGATTTTGTGAGGAACTGGGTGCATTTTGGTGAGCCGAAGTGGTTATGGTCGCATGCCGTTACTTTGGTTATTGCTTTGATGATTTCTTTGGTTTTGAGGACTTTGAAACATCATACGGAGGTTTTGAGGGAAGATGATCGTTCGTAAGTTTCTTGAACTGATCTCCCTCAATGTTTCATTTGTTCAGAATCTTTGTGGATGTAAGAAGTGCGAAAATTAATATGATAGAGGAATTGTTAAGTCAAGTATTCGTTATTTAGCCATTTAGCCAAATTGCTACATCGCAATGTACCGATAGAAGTCTCAGTATTGTTAAATCCTCGATCAATCCCTTGAAATCTAAGGAACAAAAATCCCATTCTTAATGGCGTACAGAACCAATCCAACTCTTGATCGTGCTTCTAGCTTTTCGAACAGGTTAGCGCGATAACCATCAATCGTCTTCGGACTTAAATGCATCTGGTCTGCGATCTCTTTGTATGTCAACTCCGAGCAGCAAAATTTGAGGAAGTTCAGCTCGCGATCATTCATGATAGAGGCTCCTGGCTCATTTTCGCTATCAGATTGTAAAACAGCAATTAAACGACCGGTAAATGCATCGGTATAGTGAAATCCTTTATTGTGAATACTGAGGATTGCTTGCTTTAATTCGGCTGGCTCAACGTCTTTTCCCAAAAAACCTTTTATTCCCAATCGCAGCATGCGAATTAGCGTAGTCTCGTCTTGTAACATTGTTAAGACTAGGATTTTTAGTCCGGGATACAGTTCTTTGAGTTTTTCGGCTGTTTCGAAGCCATTCATGATTGGCATATCGACATCCAAGACAATTAAGTCAGGGAGTTGTTTTGCAGAATCTGCATTGATTTTATCAAGTGAATCGAGGAGTTCCTGACCGTGATTCGCTTGTAATTGAATCTGGAAGTCATCTCCTAAAGATTGTATAAGGTTGATCAGACCAGCACGAAAGAGCTTATGGTCATCAACGACCGCTATTTGAATCATGTAACTTGTGGTTTTTGCAGAGTAATATGAACCTTCGTTCCTTTGTTTATTTCACTTTGAAAGTACAGTTTTGCGTCGATCATGGTACATCTATCCTTGATATTCGATAGTCCAGAACCCTTGAAAAGAGCTTTTTCGTAATCGAAACCAATGCCGTTATCGGCATAATTCACTGTGATTTGATTCGCGTTTTCTTCCATTTTCAGATCGACTTTTTCCGCTTTGGCATATTTGAGCGTATTCGTGAATAGTTCTTGTAGAATTCGATAGAGAATGGTCTGTTGATCAAAGTGTAAATCCAATGGGCTTTTGGGGTGTTGAAAATCGACTTGAACATATCCTGTTTTATTGATTCTCTTGGCATCAATGGCCAGCATGGAGATGATTCCTTTGCGCTTGATGTTATCTCCATTTAAGCTTTGTGAAAGTGAGCGCATATCTGCAATGAGTTGCTTCATCAAAATAGACGATTCATTGATTTTCTCTTGGTCAGCTTTTGGAATCTCTTTAGAAATGAGGTTTAAGTTGATTTTGACGAGTGCTGCTGCTTGTCCAAGATTATCGTGGATTTCCCGAGATACGTTGACTAATGTTTGCTCTTTGATTTCGATTTCTGCTTGGAGTAGTTCTTGTTTTTTGCGTTCGCGTTCGTAGTGGAGTTTCGTTTGTGATTTTCGGTAGAGTAGGATGAAGTAGATGATGAATACGGTTAGGAGGCCGAAGAGTAGGGTTCCGGTAACGATGGTGGTTATGATGTTTGGTTCAATGGATAATGGCATACAGATAACTTTATCTATGGTTCTTTTTGGGAAGAAAAGTAAATTGTCAAGAAGTAAGTAAAATAATAAACAATTGTGAGTGCCCACAAAAATTTATACGCCCATTTTGGAACACCCGAAATTGATTCTAAGAAACCTAAAAAGAAAAAAGTTATTGAAAAGAATAGAAAATTTCCGATGTTAAACCAAAACATGGGTTGACTCATAAGTTCCTCATTTACAGGATATTTTATCATACGATTAAATTGAAACAGGGATAAAGTAATTACCGAGGCTCCAAGCAGTATTACCTGTGTAGATGGAAAGTGATAGATGGCATTATCCCTTAAGCTCAATAAAGTCGAAACTATCAAGACAGTTGATATAAGAGCTAATAATTGAGTCTTGCTTAAATCTTTTGAATAGCTATTGTAGAAGGTTAAGAAGAAGACTATTTGGATGGGTACAGAGAAGTGAAAAACAATATGATTGTTTCTGTAAGTTACTGAAAAATAATAGAGTAAAAGCTCATTAAGAACATAGGTAGTGAAGTAAATTAAGAGCCATTTGTAGAAACCAGGCAATTTGTTCCAGCAGAAAAACCCGAATATTGATACAAGGAATCCATATGTTAGCAAGAGGAGGAGCATTCCTAGATTTGAGCTGTGATAATGGTATACCAAAACAGCAAAAAGTAAATGAGCAGCAAACAAGAGGTATCTCAACATTGTTCTCAAGATACCTCTTTTATTGCTTTTGATCGCTGCATCTTCCATTTGAAATAATATTCCTTTGAGTTGACGATTCTTTGAATGTGCTTTGATATATTAAAGTATCAGATTATAGATATTATTCTTTTCTTCAAGGTTTAATCCATAAATTAACACGGTATCTTTCTAGTCATTACTCTAGAAACAGTTCCTTGGCAGAAGTACAATGATTGTTTTACTTTTTTCTAATAAAGTCATTAACCGTTTGGACAGTTATCAGGACAAGCAAAAGAATAGTCGTAGATTCTGGTAGTATCCTGTATGATTTGGTTGTTAGCATCAACTGCGTGCGCAATCATTGTAACACCAACGAATTCGGCATGTGGAT
>JBGCDF010000019.1:0-6444 GCA_045105095.1 Crocinitomicaceae bacterium
CATTGAACCCCCACGATTGCCCATTGTTACAGTTAAACCCTAGAATATTTTCTCCGACATTATGCAGAAGATACTGATTTTGACCCTGGACAAGATAAAAGTCTAAAAAATAAGTTATCCAGGAATCTAAACAATCCGTACCGTCATCGAAAGGAAGACAGTTGTCAAGGGTGTTTGTGATTGTAATATCATCACCTCCGTTTATGGTAAGAATTGGCATTTGGGGATCAATATCTACTTTAAATAGTTGTTCGGTTTGAGCAAATGAAATACTCGTAAAGAACAGAAAGAGAAAAAGAATTTTTTTCATGATGAATAAGTTTAGATTAAAATAGGATGTACCGCCTCGTGCAGTACGGAACTAAGTTAGCGAACAAAGCCCCTGAAAGGCCCATCAATACTGGCACACTTATCAATCCGACAAAAAAAAAGGATAATCGGAGCATTCCAATTATCCATTTGATTATAAGTTATTTGAGGTGAGAAATTCACCTTTTATACACATCTAACACGTTCAAAAGCGAGGTTTTTCGCCTGCTTTACGTCGTATAAATATCGAAACTCACCGCGAGGTTTCCCTTAACATCTTCGAGTGCAACAGGACGAATTCGAGCAGATGCTCTATCCTGAGAAGCCCACGGATCTTCAGTAATATGAGGATCTCCCATAAAGTACAATTGGGACACTAATTCTTTCGAAGTAGGTGATGTAACTCTAAAGTGAATGTGAGCTGGGCGATACAATCTTCCATTCAAATACTTTCCAGGTAAAATGGTCTTGAAAGAATACTCACCATTGGAAGTTGTTGTCTGCACTCCTCGGTGAAGGTACTGATCCGTTTCGTTGTCGTATTCACCTTCGGTGTTACAATGCCATATTTCTACGAGAGCATCCTTGACTGGTGTAATACAATCTTCACCAAGAACCTTTCCTTTTATTTCAACGACTGATCCTGCTAACCCTTCAAAAGTCAAATCTGTTCTCACCGGAGCATTCTCACGGTAAAAAGGCCCTAAAATATCGTCAGTTGTAGCACAATCTGAAGCGGGCTTCCCTTCTCCTCCTTCTTCCTTTGGTTTGTCGATTTGACCCGATTCTCCATCAACCTTTACATTGGCGCATGCCGAAACGGAGAATGCCGCCAACGATGCCGTAATCAAAAACTTTTTTCTGTCCATAGTGCTACTCCTTTTGGTTTCACTAAAGTACAGATTTCAAGCCATTTTGTTCAATTCGGCGTAAATACTGCTAATTCATGCTTCTGAGCGTCCATACAACCCCATCTATTACAGCTGCCATACGCGCGAAGTCAATCGAATCAACAGTATCGGAAATTCTATGATAGTTTTTGTTTCGATAGAAGGCCGTATCCGTCAGCATGATGGCATCATATTCGAAATGCCAGTAGTTGCGGTGATCTGAGAAATCAATCCCTGTTAAACTTTTGGGGCCTGTGAATTTCTTCGTTCGCACCCTATCCGATTTTTTGTATTTACTCGAAAATCTGCGAGCAAAAGGACCTTTATTCATTTTTCGAACAATGGTGATATAGTCTCCCACATTTCCATAAAACATTCGAAGGAAGTTGAGTGGGTAATCCTGAGATTTCTTCGCATCGGAAAAGTATCCTATCATTTCCAGAGATACCATTCCATAAACATCAACGGACCGCTTACTGAGTGATTCAGCATGGACATAACTCCCCATGTATTCGGTTCCAAAGAACGGAGGTTCTTCAAGCGTGTAAGCGACGATCTCAAAACAATACTTCCCCAAGGTATCGTTCCTCAATTGCTCCATGACCTGCAAAAGGCCTACGACTCCAGTTCCATTATCATCAGCCCCTGGAAGTGTATCACACACATCGTAATGAGCGCCGACTACTATTCTCGGTTTTGTTGTGTCTCCGATCAATCCAATAACATTGAAATACTCTTTGTTGCGAACGACGTAGTTTTGTCGATATACATTTTTCGTATGCTTCTTGAATTCATTTTCTATGTACAATCCTACTGCAGAAAGTACAGATGTATCCGCGTAGTTCCTGAACCCTTCTCGGTTAACGATCGTATCGAGTTGATGCCGAATTTCAACTTCAGAGGTTTGAGCGTTTGCTGTTAAGTTCAGCACGAAAAACAGCATGATGAAATAAAACTTTTCCATAAAATCAATAGATCTAGAAGTTCAATAGATTAGGCGAATTAATGATTCAATGCAGCGAAATTAATAGTAATTTTAGGTTCAACAACATCCTTATGACTAAAACTATACTCTTTTCGATTTCTATCTTATTATCTGGTATTTCCTTTGCTCAGCATGAAAATTCTCATTTCTGTTCGAAGCGTGATGCTTTTGGACCTCAGTTAAAAAGTGCTTCTTTGTCAGTTGCGGAAATCGCAGAAACAGAAGAGTACGATGTGCATTTCTATGCACTCGATTTAGAGATGACCAACCTTAACACCAGCATAGCTGGGACTGGAGAAATACATGGAACATCCAAGGTTCCCATGAGCTCTGTACTATTTGAATTGTTCGATGGGTTCAACATTTCTGACATTCGACTGAATGGTGTCTCAACGACTTATACACGAGTAGGAACGAAGATACACGTTCCTGTTACTATTGGCGCGGGAGTGAACTTTGCCATTGCCATTGATTACGATGGTTTTCCAGCAACTGGAGCATCTACCCCTTTCGGAGGATCTGGTATGAGTAACGATTCTTCGCCAAGTTGGGGGAATCAAGTAACCTGGTCTCTCTCAGAACCATTTTCTGCATACGAATGGTGGCCGTGCAAGCAATCGCTTACGGATAAAGCCGATAGTTCTTCTGTGAAATTAACCGTTCCTGACAATTGCATGGCTGGATCAAACGGAACCTTGGAGGCAACTGTTGATCTAGGAAATGGTACAAAACGTTTCGAATGGATGCACCGCCATCCCATCGATTATTACTTGATTTCTGTAGCGATTGCGGAATATGTTGAGTACAACGTTTATGCGAATCCAGCGGGAGCACCAAGCCCAATTTTGATTCAAAATTTCATCTATGACAACCCTTCAACCTTGCCATACTTTCAGAATGACATTGATGAAACAGTGGACTTCCTAGAATTATTCTCCGATTTGTTTGGAATCTACCCCTATGCCGATGAGAAATACGGACATTGCATGGCTCCACTTTCAGGAGGAATGGAACACCAGACAATGACAACTCAAGGATTCTTCACTCCTTGGCTAACGGCACATGAGCTGGGACATCAATGGTGGGGTGATTACCTTACATGTGCATCTTGGACAGATATCTGGGTGAATGAAGGATTCGCATCTTACAGTGAATACCTTATGCTCGAAAACTTATATACGGCGAATGATGCGGCAAACGATATGATTGATCGACATGACAACATTATGTCTCAGAATGGAGGAAGCGTTTGGGTGCTTGATAGCCTGAATGAAAGTCGTATTTTTTCTGGACGTCTCACCTACGACAAAGGAGCGGCTATTCTTCATACGTTTCGCTACATGTTGAACGATGATGTAGCATTTTTTCAAGCACTTCATGATTTACAAGCAGACTTCGCCGATAGCACACTGATCGGATTAGACGTAAAAGCGGCACTCGAAAATGCTTCAGGTGAGAACCTAGATAACGCATTTCAAGAGTGGTATTTCGGAGAAGGCTACCCGACATATTCTGCGCGTTGGAATAAGATTGGAGGTGATCTAATTGTAGAAATTTCGCACACCACTTCCAGCTCCACTCCCACTTTCACCAACCCAATTGATGTTCGTTTCTCGAAAACATTCGGTCCAGATACTACACTTCGCCTAGATATCAATTCGAATCTTCAGCAATTCACATTTTACAACATGGAGAACATCAACAATTTGGTAAGTATCGATCCTGATAATTACATTATCAACGATGTTGGAACAATTGTAAAAGACATCACTTTCACCAATTCAATCGACGATTTAGGAATGGCAAATGATTACCTCGTTTCTCCGAATCCATCGAGCGGTAACTATACCGTTGAGACTGAAATGGCAGGTGTTCACGAATTTAAGATCTACGACACGCGCGGACGATTACTGCAAGAAGGAGATTTTTCAAATTCAACATCGATTGATCTCACTGAGTACGAAAATGGAAATTACATGCTGAGTATAACAGCTGAAAATGGTGATTCCAGAGTAAAGGTTTTGGTCAAGAACTAGGCCGCACGATCATTTCTCTTCTAACTTTAGCTCGAAAGGTTTAAACTCCACGAGTCCTTCGTTTACTTCAATGTATCTTAAGACGACACGGAGCATATTGGATCGAGAAAAGTATTCCTGGAAAGGGAGGTTATGGTATAATTTCGTTTGTTGATAAATCGATGCGTACATGAGGTACTTGGGCAAATCTCGAAACCTATTTCCACCGAAAAGATTTCCAGAATAATAGTCGGTTATTGTATCATTAGATACTGAGATGTGTTTAATAGTAAAGCGAAATGGTGCTCCATCTATTACGATTCCGACTGACAAGTTGCTTAAACTATCTTTAGCAAAAACGGATTTATCCATTCTGATCAAATTATTCTTCAGGTATTTGTCCAAAAGTTCAGGACTCAATTTGTACTTGGGTTCATCTCCATACGCCTTCTCCTTCGACAGGACTTTGAGCGAATCTTTGTCTTGTTCGGAGAGAACAAATTTTATCTGATTGGAGGTCTGCAAAGAAAAGAAACGATAGAACCGACAGAATTCCTCTTTACTCATTTTCACCTTCTTACTTTTAACTCGCCTGTAACGTTTTCGAATCTTGTAAGTTTGATACCGCGCCGTTACCTTCGATTTATTGGCTTTCATCACAAAAGTCTCGGAGTTCGGAGAGGGCAAATAAGCAATTCCACAGGTCAACGATATTTCCTTGATCGAATCACCAAAAATAGCCTCCTACTCCCCCTGACAAAAGCCAGTCGAGAGGCACAACAGAAATAAAACTACACTTAATTGTTTCATGTTAAATGGGTGTTTGCATTGCACTTATTCCACAAGAGGAACAAGATTTCTAAATCATCTTGCAATCGGTTATTCCGTGTGAACAACGAATATATTCTCCGTCAATTTGGGAGAGACAACGGATGTTCGCTCACCATGAGCAATCGTCGTTAAGCCATCGAACTCTTCACGGTGTTCAACCCTTACTTCTTGATTTATGGTCAATTGAATTCGATCCATATATTGAAGAACTTCAATCTGATCCCGAACAGCCATGATTCGATACTTACCGCCAACCTCCGCTTCTGAAAGTGTTTTCCTGTAAGGAAGTACAATCTCGCCATCTTTATTGGGGATGGCATCTCCGTGCGGGTCAAACTCAGGAAAATCTAGGAACGCATCTAATCGATTGATCAGCTTCTTAGAGTGAATGTGTTCCAGTTCTTCTGCTAATTCATGCACCTCATCCCATGAAAAATCCAACTTGCTGAAAAGAAAGGTCTCCCATAATCGATGTCGTCGTATGACCATCATTCCCTTGAACCGTCCCGTTTCAGTTAAAGATACCTTTCCGTACTTCTCATAATTAACCAGAGACTTATCGCGAAGCTTGCGCACCATGTCACTGACCGTTGCAGGTTTCACATCTAACGCAGAGGCCAATCCGTTCACTCCTACCTCGTCGGAGTCAGCATCAAAAATGGTTAATTCGACCAGTGCTTTCAGGTAATTCTCTTCTGTAAATGATAACATAAAAACAAAACTAGTTAAAAAAGTTAAGAATAATTGTTAGGCTCATCTAACTTTTATAGTTTTGTATCACAAAATGATATTATGAGATACTGTATACTTCTTTCATTTTTGTTCGTTCAATTGGCTGTTTTTGGTCAGAATGAGGTCCGAATAAACCTCAAATCATCGAGTGACGGTGAGCTTATTCCCTTTGCGAAGGTGATGATTCGAGCGAACAAACTCTTCGCAATGAGCGATATGGAAGGAAACGCAACGCTTGAGAATGTACCATCGGGCGATCACCTACTTGAAGTTGTCATTACTGGCTACGAAGCATACTCCAAGACCATCTCCGTTTCTAAAGACACCTATTTTGACATTGAATTAATCTCCGAATTTCAATCTATTGATGAAATAGTCATCTCTGGAACGATGAAAGAAGTTTCGAAGAAAGCCAGCACAGTGAATGTCGAGGTCTATTCTCCGAAATTCTTCAAGAAGAACCCGACTCCTTCTGTATATGATGCTTTACAGAACATTAATGGCGTCCGACCGCAACTAAATTGTAACATCTGTAACACTGGAGATATCCATATTAACGGACTCGAAGGTCCATATACAATGATGCTCATCGATGGAATGCCTATCGTCAGTAGCCTATCAACAGTATACGGGTTATCGGGTATTCCGAATTCCCTCATTGAACGGATTGAAGTCGTGAAAG
>JBGCDF010000020.1:0-22378 GCA_045105095.1 Crocinitomicaceae bacterium
TTGATTTCTACAAAATCCTTCAGCACGCTTTTCAATTCCTCGCGAGCCAGACGCTCATCATCTATAATAACTGTTTTAAATTCCTTCATCGGTAAATTCTATTTTCGCTACAACCTGCCCGTCCACTTCCTGCAAACTGTATACTGCATTCGAGCCAAATTGTAATTTCAATCGTTGTTTAATATTTTGGATTCCTACTCCTAAATCAGTTGTTGTCCCAAGCTTTCCTGAGTTCGTTAATTGTAAGATAAATCCAAGATCTGTTTTAATAATGGAAATGATCACAACTCCTCCCTCCTTCAAGTTCGAGATGCCATGTTTCACCGCATTTTCAGCCATCATTTGAATGGAAAATGGCGGTATTTCTCTTGACAAGAGTGAATCATCGATTTCCCATTGAACGTTTAATCGCTCCTCAAAACGAATCTTTTCCAAATCGAGATAACTGCGAACAATATCGAGTTCCTGCTCCACCGAAACCATGTTCTCCTTACCCATTTGCAGCGACTGCCTCAATAAATTCGACAAGGTTGTAATTGATGTTTTCGCTTTCACCGGCTCTATATCTACTAAAGCACGAATGCTATTCAGCGAATTAAAGAGAAAATGAGGGTTCAACTGAGAACGCAAATTCTTCAATTCGCTTTCGCGATTACTAGCTGTCAGCTCGAGATTTGACACTTCCTGTTTTCTCGACTTCTGAAAAAAGTGAAAGGTGAAGTAAATGGCATTCCAAAAGGAAATAATAAACGTGACAAAAATACTACTCGCAATAAAGTTCGAAACCGTCACTGTCTCAAAAGCTTTTTCCGTTCCCATCGAAATCAGCTCAAGGATAGTCATTACAACGCACAAAACGACCGAAGAAATTGAACTAGACACCAACAGCCTTGGAATAAGTGCGGGTAATTTCGTGTCTAACCAGCCCCAGTGGATAAATAGAAATCGCTGTGCATGAGTGATTAACATTCCAAAAAAGATCCAAGCCACTAGCGTAATACATGCCTCTAAATCAATTGGATCGCCACGTCCAACTACTGAAAACAACAACACCACGGCATAAACTGTCCATCCTGTAAATTGTGCAATCCAATAAATACTTCGTGCTTTCATCTTAATCAAATCTACAATTTCTTAATTGATCGAAGTTCTTTTTAGGATAACTGGAAAATAACCTCTTTTCACGGAAAAATACCATGATTTAGAATTGGAATGTTTTTTGACATCTTTGCATCATGCGGAGTATTCTCGTAGTTTTCTTGTTTACCAGTACTTTTTCAAGTGCGCAGAACTACTTTTCTGAACATTTCGGAGGGTCGATTGGCGTTGTACTCAATATGGGAACACATGTGGATGCTATTGGAATCAATGTTAAAGCTTATTACACCGATTATTTCTTTCAACTAAACACAGGAACAACCTTCACTTTTCATCCGAAGAGCTATGGAAATAGAAAGAAATTTTGGCAAAATCGGGCCGTTTTGGGAGCAGTGTTACTCGCTGGAAAAAAAGAACAAACTCCCAATCCACTGTTAGATGGATTAAATCACCAAACCGCCTACAATCTAGGATTGGCCTACAACTTCATTTTGTATCACGACAATGCAAAAACCTCTCAGCGTTCAGGTGCTTGGGGCTTTCATGTGAATCGATTTAGTCTATTGCACGAAAATGACTTCTTCGGAGGGCGTGGAGAAGATCGTTTCAGAACTGGGTTGGTGCATTTAAATTACAGGTATCAAGACTGGCAGTTTGCAACAGGTCTATATATATGGACGGGAGACTCAAGACATGGGAAATGGGAACATGTGAGCATGGAAAACTGTCCAAATGGTTTTTGTATTCTAGAAGATCAACCATACGGTAAGACCAGTCATGGAATTATGTACGCCTCGGTAACACGGCATTTCGGTTTCGGGCAAAACGCTACCATGCGGATCGGGCTAGATTCTGAGAACTTCCGACATGCCTTCCAGAATCGCTTGATTCACGACATCATGTTTATTCCTCAAAACTGGGTGAAACGATCAACACCGCACTACCCAAGACTGGACGAAAATGGATGTCCAACCTTCGATAAAAGTACGGTACGAAAGAATAAGCTGTACTTCCAACTAAATGCTAACGATAATTGGGCATTTTAGCGACACCTTTCTATCAAAAATGTATTGTTGGTAATCCGTGAATAAAAAACCGATTTTTTAGATTGGTGATAGCAGGAATCTCCTAACTTTGCATCCCGAAGTTACATCATTGATACATGTCAAATTCTACAAAATATGTTTTCGTAACTGGAGGGGTAACATCTTCTCTTGGTAAAGGAATCATTTCGGCCTCATTGGCAAAGTTGTTACAAGCGCGTGGGTACTCGGTTACCATTCAAAAGCTTGATCCGTACATCAATATTGACCCAGGAACATTGAATCCGTATGAGCACGGTGAGTGCTTCGTTACGGATGATGGCGCGGAGACAGACTTGGATCTCGGACACTACGAACGCTTCTTGAATACTCCAACCTCTCAGGCGAACAATGTCACGACCGGACGAATTTATCAATCGGTTATCGAGAAGGAACGCCGCGGAGAGTTTTTAGGTAAAACTGTTCAGGTCATCCCTCATATCACGAATGAAATCAAAGAACGAATTCAGATCCTTGGTAATAAAGGGACGTACGATATCGTAATTACGGAAATTGGTGGAACGGTTGGTGATATCGAGTCTCTCCCCTATGTGGAAGCGGTTCGACAAATGATGTGGGAGTTTGAAAATGACTGTATTGTTATTCACTTAACGCTTGTGCCCTATTTACGTGCGGCAGGCGAGTTGAAAACAAAACCTACACAACACTCGGTAAAGCAATTACTAGAATTAGGAGTTCAGCCAGACATCTTGTGTTGTAGAACAGAGCACGAATTGGACTTAAACTTGCGTCGTAAAATCGCGAAGTTCTGTAATGTAAGTATGAACGCGGTAATCGAATCGCGCGATGCTGACACGATATATGATGTTCCATTGTTAATGCAGGTGGAAGAATTGGATAAAGTAGTGCTCGAGAAGTTGAGCTTACCTACGAAATCTGTTCCTGCTTTGGATAATTGGAAAAGTTTCTTAGAAAAACTGAAAGCTCCAAAATCTGAAGTAACTATTGGTCTAGTTGGAAAATATGTTGAATTGAAAGATTCCTACAAATCGATTAGTGAGGCCTTTATCCATGCTGGAGTTTCAAACGAAGCAAAGGTGAACATCAAATGGATTCACTCTGAGAAAGTAACGCGAAGCAATGTAGATGCAGAATTGGCCGATTTAGATGGTATTCTCGTAGCTCCTGGTTTTGGGTCGCGTGGAATTTCCGGAAAAATTGAGACAGTACGATTCGCGCGTGAAAAGAACGTTCCATTCCTTGGAATTTGTTTGGGAATGCAATGCGCCGTGATCGAATTTGCCCGAAACGTGTTGGGATTGACTGACGCACACACGACAGAAATTGTAGACGACTGTAAAGATCCTGTTATCAGTATGATGGAGGAGCAAAAGAACATTTCGAATTTAGGCGGAACGATGAGATTAGGAGCTTACAAATGCCACCTCACACCAGGTTCCCATGTTTCGAACGCATACAATACTCAAAAGATTTCTGAGCGTCACCGCCACAGATATGAATTCAACAACGAATATCTGCAGCAATTCGAAGAAAATGGAATGAAAGCAGCTGGACGTAATCCAGAAACAGGATTAGTTGAGGTTGTGGAAATTGAAAACCACCCTTGGTTTGTTGGAGCCCAGTTCCATCCAGAATACAAAAGCACCGTTGATAATCCTCACCCACTGTTCGTCGCTTTTGTGGATGCCGTACTAAAGAATAAGAAGTAATATTGAGGTTGCATTTCGACTTCGCTCAATGCACATTGAAATTGAAAATTCGAATATTGAAGATTCAATATTGAGATTATAATTAGATAGAAAACAAAAAATGGATAGAAATACCATCATTGGATTGGTTTTGATAGGTTTAGTACTTACGACCTTCGCCGTATTCAATCAACCTTCAGAAGAAGAAATGAAGGCAGCTCAAGAGAAAGCTAAAAAGGAGCAACTCAAAGCTGAAAAAAAGGATAAAGCTGAAAAGGAAAAAGCAAAGGCTGAAAAAGAAGAGTCCTCAGACACTGTTGAAATGGCAGTAAACTGGACTCCGAAACTCAACGACGAAGGAGAATTCATTAAAGATTCTACGAGTGGTTCTTTCGTTTACGTCGATAGTTTAGGAATAGATTCATTGGTTCCTGCTACAAGCACAATGATCCCTGACAGCCTTCGTGAGAAAAAGCAAGAAGTGAAAGGAGAAGTAATTACCCTTTCAACGGATAAACTAATTGTCGACTTCAACACAAAAGGTGGACAAATTGAGCAAGTAAAGCTAAAGGAGTTTGAGACCTTTGATGAGTACGTAAAGGATGACGGAAAAATCGAAGCGCTTGTACTCTTCCAGAAAGGAGATGCCTCTCAAGGATTAGAATTCCCGATGGGTGAAAGAAACGTCAATACTGCAAATGAGTTATTTACAGTAAAGAGCCAAAGCGACAAAAGAATCGTTTTTGAATTGCAGAAAGGCGACAAAGGTTCGATCGAGTACGTTTATCAGCTGAAAGACGGCCTTTATGACCTCGATTTCGATATCAACATCAAAGGATTAGGTGGACAAGTTACACCGAAGAACGTCATTTACAACTGGGAAGTCGCCTACCGAAGAACAGAGCGTTTGATGAGCGAACAGCGTCGTGTTTCGACCGTTTGTTACAACTATGAAGATGAAGGATTCTCCTATTTAAGTGAGATGACCAAGGATAATGAGAAAGCAGAAGACGATATCGATTGGGTTTGTTACAAGCAAAGCTACTTCTCTTCTTTCCTTCGCCCTGAAAAACCATTCGCAAAATCAGGTTCTTCTTTCAAGATCAAGCCGTACGAAGAAGGAGACGACAGAGATTCGACACACTTAAAGAAGTATTCGGCAGATTTGAACCTGAATTTGAAGAATGTTGACAATGCCAATGTAAGCATGAACTGGTTCTTCGGACCAAACGATTATCAGGTACTCACAGCATATGATGAGGACTACGATCAAGTCCTTAACTACGGATGGGGAATCTTCCGTTGGATCAATATTTACGCTGTACAGCCTCTGTTCAATTTACTTGGATCAACAGGTATGGCAATAGGTTTGGCTATTTTCTTATTGACATTAGTCATCAAAGGATTGTTGATGCCGATTCAGTGGAAAATGTATACTTCTTCGGCTAAAATGAGAATCTTAAAGCCTGAGATTGAAGAAATCTCTGCGAAGTATCCGAATAAGGATGACGCGATGAAGAAACAAATGGAAACGATGGCTCTGTATCGTGAATCCGGTGCCAGCCCTCTCGCAGGGTGTGTCCCGATGTTGATTCAAATGCCTATTCTACTGGCCGTATTCCGCTTTTTCCCTGCAACATTCGACCTTCGTCAGAAATCATTCTTGTGGGCAGAAGATCTATCGTCGTACGATTCAATCGCGACTTTACCATTCAACATTCCAATTTATGGTGATCACATTAGTTTGTTCACGTTACTGATGGCTGTTACAACATTGATTTATACACACATCAATAGCAGTAACATGTCTGCTCAGCAACAACCGGGAATGCCAAACATGAAAATCATCATGTACTTCTTCCCTATTATGATGATCTTCTTCTTCAATAACTACTCATCAGGATTGAGTTACTATTACTTCATCTCCACCTTGATGTCGATTACGATCATGTTATTGATTAAGCGTTTCTTCGTTGACGAGGACAAAATCAAAGCGAAAATGGCAGAGCGAAAAGCTGCAGCTTCTTCTGACGGACCTAAAAAAGGTGGGAAATCTAAGTTCCAGCAACGTCTTGAAAAGATGCAGGAAGCTCAACGTCAGCAAATGAAGAACAAGAAAAAATAGTTCTAATTTAGATATTGAAAATCCCGCTTCATGCCGAAGCGGGATTTTCTTTTTTACAGAACTACAGATAGTCGTATAATCTTGATTTTTTTAACGATTCCCCTGTATCTAACCCAATTTCAAGTAAGAAAACCGACTTAACCGTTTAGTAAAAGGTTTACGGGGTAATTTGAGTAATTTCCGCAATCATTTAGGGCAATTATCGCACACAAAACCTGATTGAAAACTTATGTTAAAATACTGTTAATCAGTAATTTCGTAGTGCACTTCATCGATCAAACTCTACCGTTCAAAGAAAAGTCACTTACTATGCTTGCATAGATTCAGAAAGACACTTTATCTTTGCAATGAAATCAAAATTCACGATGGTTTGAGAAATGAGAATGCCACTTTATTGAACACGACTTTTTCGATTTGTTTAGCGGATAATTCCACGCTAGAAGTATACATCGATCACGATTTAGAATTTGAATTGGAGCACGCCATTCAACTCAATGATAAAATTTATGAAATTGGAAGCAACGAAAAATACTACCAATTGACGATTTATGGTGATCGAACGGTCCCCTCAAAGGAAGCAAGGACCTACTCTATTTCAAAAGAAGGAAGTCAACACAAATTAGCAGAAGCTATTGTCGTGACCTCGCTTTCTCAAAAAATGGTTTTCAACTTTATGATCAACATAGAACGCCCATTGGTAAGAACAAAATTATTTACTCACGTTGACGAAGCCAAAAAATGGCTCAACTCTCTTAAAGATTAATAAACAGCAAGCTCCTGTTTAACATGATACTTATGTTGCGAAGCGGATCATTTATCTGGTTTTCGAATCCAACTTAGACGTTAATTTTACTCACTTCTGCACGAATTGTTGGCCTTTGAAGTAAGGTAAAACCTATTGAAATGCTTATTTTAGTTCGCGAAAATGAAAATTACTCTTCTCATACTTTTGTGTGGACTGCAATCTCTTGCTTTCGGACACGATTATTACTTTGCATTTGCGGAAGTTGAATACAACGACATGTCACAAAAGTTCGAAGCAACTGTTTCGATGTCAGCTCACGATTTAGAGCGCACTTTTGATGAAAAGAACTGGTCCATTGATGCCCTTGAATTCCCAGAAAAAACGGCAAATTTCGAAGCTATAACTAAGTGGGTATTAACGCAATTCGTTATCAGTTCAAATGAAAAAGCAATAAACTTTGACGTCATCGGTTGCGAAGTAGAGCTTAGCGGTATGATTCGATTCTACCTGGAATCCGCTCCAGTCAGTGTTTCTACTGCTTTGAATGTGCAATTCAATCTTCTCATGGAGGAGTTTCCAGAACAACAAAACAAACTTACTTTATACTATCGTGATCAAACGATTACGAAATCATTCTTTCCATCTGCCTTCGTGCAGGAAATCAGACTTGAAAACAGCTAACATGAAACAATTTCTATTAATTTCTCTCCTCCTTCCTCTTTCTCTGAGTGCGCAACAGAACAAATTTGCACAGCTGGGACAGGAAATCCCAACGCCAAACGAATACCGTAATGCCGCTGGAGCACCAGGACATGCATACTATCAGCAAAAAGCAGATTACAAGATTGATGTTCGAATCGATGACGCCTCGCAGAAAATTACGGGTGAAGAAACAATCACGTATACAAATAACTCGCCTGAATCATTGGAATACCTTTGGATTCAGCTAGATCAAAATGTTCGGGCACTTGACTCAGACACGAAAAAGATTCGTATCGAGCGTATGGAGGACTTCACAAGCATTGATGACCTGACGAGCAAAACATTCGAATTTGACGGAGGATTCAAAATTGAAGAAGTAACAACAACTTCGGGCAAGGATATGAAGTACTTCATCAACAAAACAATGATGCGCATTGACCTTGCCAAGCCGCTTGGACCGAAAGCTAGCATTAGTTTTTCGATTAAATGGTGGTACAACATCAATGACAGAATGAAGATCGGAGGGCGTTCTGGTTACGAGTACTTCGAAGAAGAAGACAATTACTTATATACAATTGCCCAGTGGTTCCCAAGAATGTGTGTTTACAACGACGTTGAGGGATGGCAAAACAAGCAATTCTTAGGTCGAGGTGAGTTTGCACTTCCATTCGGAGACTATGAAGTAGCTATCACAGTTCCTTCAGATCACATCGTTGGTTCGACCGGAGAACTTCAAAATGCATCCTCAGTATTATCTAGTGAGCAGCGCAATCGCCTAAAGAAGGCCGCAAAATCGGACACTCCTGTGTTAATTGTAACCCAAGAGGAAGCAGAAGAAGCGGAAAAAGGAAAAGAACGCGGAGAAAAGACGTGGGAATTCAAAGCGGAAAACGTGAGAGATTTCGCCTTTGCGTCATCACGTAAGTTCATGTGGGACGCACAAGGAGTTGAGATGGAAAGTGGCAAGAATGTATTAGCGATGTCGTACTATCCGAAGGAAGGAAATCCATTGTGGGAGCGCTATTCTACTAAGTTAGTAGCTCATACACTTCAGACATATTCTAAGTACACGGTAGAATACCCTTATCCAGTAGCGATCTCTGTTCACTCTAAATGGATCGGAATGGAATACCCGATGATTTGTTTCAATGGTGGACGACCTGAAGCAGACGGAACATACTCAGAAAGAACGAAATATGGCATGTGGGGAGTAATTATTCACGAAGTTGGACATAACTTCTTCCCAATGATCATCAATTCAGACGAGCGTCAATGGACATGGATGGATGAAGGATTGAATACCTTCGTTCAGTATTTGACTGAACAGGAATGGGAGCGCGGATACCCATCTCGTCGCGGACCAGCTTACCTAATCGCCGATTACATGCGCGGAGACAAAGATCACATCTCTCCTATTATGACGAACTCAGAGTCAATCTGGCAATTTGGAAACAATGCATACGGAAAACCAGCTACAGCACTGAACATCCTTCGCGAAACAATCATGGGACGCGAACTCTTCGATTATGCGTTTAAAGTGTACTGTGAGCGTTGGAAGTTCAAACACCCAACTCCCGCAGACTTTTTCCGAACCATGGAAGATGCATCAGCAGTGGACTTGGACTGGTTCTGGAGAGCGTGGTTCTATACGAACGATCATGTCGATCTAAGCCTAGAAGAAGTAACATGGTTCCAATTGGATACGCGAAACCCGGAAGTTGAGAAAGCCTTGGGCAGCAAAAAGAACGACGAAAAGGATCAGTTCATTGGAGATATCCTTAACAAACAAACGATCAAAGAAACGGTAAACGAGCGCGATTCAAACATCGATGATTTCTACGGAAAGCGCGATGTATATAAGGTTGACGCACTTGACAGAAAGGAATACGAAGATTTCAAAGAAAAATTCACGGATGAAGAATTGGCACTCCTCAACTCAGGACAGAATTTCTACGAGTTGAAATTCTCAGACATCGGAGGTATTCCAATGCCGATCATTCTCCGCTTCGATTTCGCTGATGGAACAAACGAAGTGGTTCGAATTCCTGCTGAGATCTGGAGAAGATCCAATGAGGACGTAAGTAAAGTGTTCATTTTCGAGAAAGAAGTAAGTTCGATCCGAATGGATCCTTTCCTTGAAACGGCAGACACAGATTTTAGCAATAATACGTGGCCTAAGCAGCCACAACCAACACGTTTTGAGTTATTTAAGAAGCGTCAGTCACGCGACAACCCAATGCAGCGCCAGAAGAAAGTTGAGGAATTAGAAAATCGCAACTAGCAGAAGATATCACTCTATATAATAGCAAAACGGAAAGCATCGTCAATTTTTTGATGATGCTTTTTTAATGGAACAACTCCTTGTCTTCATCGAGTTGGCTCCCACCATGACGAACCGAATCTAACCAGGACAGCCCCTCTTCAACATTCTTAACGAACTTAAGGGGGTGCTTATCTTTTCTCAGAAGGTGATAGAAACGTGCGAGCATTCTTTGGGATAAGTTTCTTACCACTACCGCCTGAGCAGGAGTCGGCATCGATTTATTCTCGGCATGCTTTCTAGCCTCAACTGTAATCGATGAAAATTCACCAAACGCAAGCAATACCTTCATTGAGTAATTATTGGAATGTTCTACATACAGATCGAACGCCAATTTAACGTCATCAATCTCCACCACAATATTATCGCGGTAATCAAAGAATAGAACTCCTCCTTCTAATCGGTATAATGAAAATGCCTTGGTATCGGTAATTAAATCCTTTGCATCTTCAAAAGGTACAACATCCTGATTTTTAGTCATGAAAATTTCAATGGGATCGCGAAAATAGATGTTTCGTTGGCAAAAACAAATTTTTCATCAAGAATACGAAGGAATGAATAAACGTGCTTATTCGCTGCACTCAAGATAGATTTGACCCGTATCAAAATTAACATCTACCGAATACGTGTAGTAGCCATTTTGTAGCGGTACTTCTCCGACAAAATCAAAGGGTTGTAAAATAAACTCCTTCTCAGAAATATAAAACTTCAAATATCCATAGGAATACGCAATATCAAAAGACCGATAACATGTGGACTCGCCTGCCTCAATTATTCCGCAATTGAATTTCTCATCATAAGGCCACAATACAAAATTGCACATATCATAGTCGCTTACATTCTTCACGCGTATGTTCACTTTGTTTGGATCAGGATTACAATCTGCAACTGCGTGTTCCGTGCAAACGGCAGTAGAATCTTTGTTACAAGCACCAAGTCCCATTAAAAGAACTAAAAGAACACTGAGCGCTGTAAAGTGGCTAATCGTCTTCATATCACGTTCTTATTAATGCTTCAAGATACAACTTTCAATCTAGCGACTTTCATTGCAATAGAGACAATTTGGATAGAAATATACTAGTCTCTCGGCTCAATACGATCAAAAACGGTTGTGCTTCCATTTCCTCTCTCCTTCTGATCTTTGATCAACTTGTAATGCTCGAACTTATCCTGAATGAAGGTGATCAACTCCATTTCAGATGCAGTTTTCAAAAACTGTTCATCCATATTCAAGAAATAAATGAATTCCTCGAACTCTTCATCATCCAGTTCGATCACATCATAGGCAACATATGTTCGGATCAATTCGCGAAGGACATTGCGTTGGTCATCTTTAAACTCTTGTTCAGCAATCCAACGCTTCGTACGTTCCTTCTTTGAAAAAGCTTGATATAAGGCCGTAATTGGACTTTGAAGCATTTCTACACCGGTTACCGTTCTCGTCTCTCTCATCGCCAGCGCCTGACGTTCTTCTTTGATCTCTTTTAAGCTTTTGAGAGGACGGACAACTACCGGATCGAAAATCTGTGGATCTCCTTCAATAATGAATGATTTCTTGAACTGACAATTGGCATCTGCTATTACTCGCGTATGAACGGGAGGATATCCAGTAATTGAAAGCGAAATACTATCTCCACTACTCGCGTACACCGAAAATGTTCCATCGGGCTGTCCAAAAGCACCACGCCCAGTTGTTCGATTGATCACCATTAAATTATAAAAGGTATTCGGTCGGAGCGTATCCTGCACTTTTCCAGTGAACAATACTTGATCACAACTCTGTGCAGAGAGAAATCCAAAAGAGGATAAAACGAAAAATGCGACAAGTATTTGCTTCATATGAACGAATGTACAAAAATAGTTCCGCGATTATCAATCAGTGAATGTCAAGAATTGTTAATGATCGATTCAACACAAACCGAAGTCTACATGTTACTTTTGTAAACACCTCCAATCAATCTTGAAACGAATAGAAGAAACTAGAAATAGTCGTACTTTTGCAGCATGAAACGAGCTTGATATTTATTAATCATAACTATTTAATAGTAATATGATTAAATAATATTACGCGAGAGCGAAGCGGTTACATGAATGCAGACATTTTTCTGCAATTTCTTCCGCAGAAAAATTTTAAAGACATGAAACGCGTAGTAGTAGGATTATCTGGTGGAGTTGACTCCAGTGTAGCGGCTCATCTATTGATTGAGCAGGGATACGAAGTAATTGGTATGTTCATGCGTAACTGGCATGACGAAAGCGTTACATTGTCTGATGATTGTCCGTGGATTGATGATTCCAATGATGCATTACTCATAGCTCAGCAGCTAGGAATACCTTTTCAGGTAATCGATTTAAGCAAGGAATACCGCGAACGCATCGTCGATTACATGTTCGCTGAGTACGAGTCGGGAAGAACTCCGAACCCTGATGTCCTCTGTAATCGTGAAATTAAGTTTGATGTATTTCTCAAAGCTGCGATGGAGTTAGGGGCCGATTACGTCGCTACAGGACATTATTGCCGTAAGATTGAGCATGATAACGGAACGTTTGGGCTGCTAACTGGCCTTGATCCGGGGAAAGATCAATCGTATTTCCTTTGCCAATTGACGCAGGATCAGCTATCCAAGGCCTTATTTCCTATTGGTGAGTTGCAAAAGTTGGAAGTGCGTGAAATTGCGAGAGAAATGGAACTTCACACTGCGGACAAAAAAGATTCGCAAGGCTTGTGTTTCGTAGGAAAGATCAGCTTACCGCAATTTCTTCAACAACAGCTATCAGCGAAAAAAGGCGATGTAATTGAGATTCCTCAAACACTCCCTGGATTTGACGCATACGAGAAAATACCTGTTGACTCCTCACATGTGAAAGAACTAGCCGAACCCTTTGTATACGAAAAAGAACAAGGAATCCCTGTGGCAGAGCACCAAGGAGCTCACTTCTATACAATCGGACAACGAAAAGGATTAAACATTGGCGGGCGTCCTCAACCTTCTTTTGTGATTGGTTTAGATGTTGAGAAGAACCTTGTTTACTCGGGACAAACCGACGAACACCAAGGGCTTAATCGATGGGCGTTAAAGATTCAAAAACAACACTTTAACTTTATCAATCCAAACTATACATTTAATGATTTAAACAATCTTAAATGTTCGTTAAGAATTCGATATAGGCAATCTTTTCAGAATGGAACTGTGGTCGTTAATGACGATGGTATCTTCATTCTCTTCAGTAAGAAACAGAGAGGGATCACACCGGGACAGTTTGCGGCAATTTACCTTGGAGAAGAGTTAATCGCATCTGGTGTTATTGAGCACTAGGCAAGTGTGAACTGAAAGTCCCATCTTTATAGAATACTACGATTTTTTCGATTTCAGTGTCGGCGTTTACGGTTGTTTCACTGGCTACTGCTCTTGTAGGATTATTCTCCTTTACTTCCTGAAAGTCCCCATTTCGTTGAGTCCCCGTTAATAGCCAAGCTGCATTTACATTCGGCAAAGATTCTATGATCTTCGACAAAAATTCTAAGCCCGGCTTGTTCCTACCGCTTAAAACATGACTTAGATTGGAGCGTTTTACGCCTATTTCGTCTGCGAATTGAGAAGCCGTAAGGTTATTGGCCTTTAAAATTACACGGATGCGCTCATTGATTAACATTTGTAAATCGAATTTAATACTACAATAGTACATCGAAATTACAAAAATACACGAGTAAACTCATAAAAAAAGCCCTCCAAAATCTTGAAGAGCTCACTATTTGCATCTACTCAAATATTAGTTCCAGGAAAAGAATACAGATTGACTTGGAGTTTCATTAAAATCCTCTCCATTCTTCACTACGTCCATTAAATGGGCAACTTGAAGGATAGTTAAAGAGCTTCTCTCTCCTTGAACACGGTGCTGAGACAATTTGAACTTGGCTGACTTTACACGATTCGTATTAATTAACTGCATTCTAAAAAGTTTTAATGTTTTTGGATAGTAGTACGCCACCATTTCAGATAATGTTACAAAAAAATCAAAAAAATGATTTCATTTCCATCCTTGAAACTTCATCTTCAGAATGAATAGTAAACACTTAATCATTTGGAATTAAGATAGATACAACAATGTTTTAGGTAATTATTGAGAAGTAAATTATTTACTAAATTCAACTGAAAATTGAATGAGATTTAGGAAAAAGAAGATTAATTTCTTTCCAAAACCTGGAGAATTTCCTGCATTTCAAGATCTATTCTGTTCATTCTTTGATGAACGGTTTCGTATTGGACAGGAATATCTGGCAATACTCCCCTGCCCGCATCTTTCATTTCTGGCTGAATATCTACGTGATACATAGGAAGAGTTATGCGAATTTTCGTATTTGGAAGCACCAAGTACCATTTTAGCACTGCATTAAATGCCACTTCACCACCACCTGTCTCCTCTCCGACGGTAATCGCACCTATAGAATTCTTCAATTTAGAAGCTACGAAACTGCTTGTTGAGAACGTCCAACCATCCGTAATGATGTATACCTGCCCATCAAAGTGATTTCGTTTAATTGGCCTGAAGCCTATCTGGTAATTGCGATCTGGATCTTCCTTATTACGATCCGGAATAGAAAAGAAAACCGATCTTGTCATCTTACCCGAAAAATCAGTTTTCACATGTTTACTTCTCTTTGCCTGTTTACGTGGCCTATCGAAATCCATGGTGAATTTCTCTTTCATGAGATAACACAATAACTGATTTCCATTTGGGAAGTAGCCCCCTCCATTACCACGTAGATCAATAATTAGCGTTTCCGATTCATGTTCAGCCAGTTGTTTAAACGACTCCCGATAAAACTTCTGATATCCGCCTGAAGGAAAGCTGTTTAGATCCATCACAGCAACCTTTCTCAAAGAGTCAACGAATCCAAATTTGGCTTGCGACGTTTTCATCGGATCTATCAACTTATGAGTTTTCTGTATTCCTCGACCTTTTGGCACATTTCCTTCCAAGGTAACATTCACGCGCTCTCCAGCCCTTGTTTCCAACACTACTTGGTAGGTATCTTTCATTCCATACAAGTACAAATAATACGTCTGAAACAATTTTTCGGTATATCGAACCGCCATCGCCTCGCCGTTCCCATCTTTACTCACAATAGCCTCCATCTCAGCACGTATGTCTTCAGCCGAAACACCATCTATTGAAATAATTCTCGATTGAACCAAACTATCTATGCTATCGTCAAAGGTTCTTCGAAGGTATAATTGATTATCCTGAACGAAAATATGAATAGGAAGTGCACTTGCTTTCCCCCTTAATTTAGAAAAGGATTCAGCAGAAGGCGCCGCACCAGTATGGCCGCAACCAACAACACTTAAAAATTTTCGAATTCGAATGTAGAACTCCTGCTCTGTGAGCGAATCTGTTAATCCTTGCTGAAATGCCGTTGAAAGCGAATCAATGGTTCTAGGAGTGGTGTAGTCATAAAGCCCTGGATGACATGCCTTCAGGTCAGAAACAAGTATTTCAAAATCCGCTTTTAATTGATCAGTTCCGAATTTGTTTGAGAACAGATCTCCTTGTGCATTTCCAAAAAATGCCAAAAGCGAGATAAACAACGGGATATACAACTTCTTAGACATTCGAGCTGGAAGATGAATAATTAATCATTAAACACTAACTGATTACTATAAAGATACAGATAAGTTTTAAGGCTTAACACATATAGGAATTATACAAAATTTGTATCCGGAAACTATTACAAACTTTCCATTCATTTTTTTGTTACCGAACCCTCTTAGACAGCCGAACATATGTGAAAACTCATCATGTCTCGATTCTCCAACCGCTATTGAGATTAAACACCCTTCTTCACCAAAGGATAAATCAACTCTTCCAACCCATTCGTCTTGATTTCCAGCATCAACTCCAATTGTCTGCCGAGCTTTCCCTTTGGAAATCCCTTTCCGCGGTACCAAACCAAATATGCCTCTGGAATGTGAATTAGCAACTTCCCTTCATACTTCCCATAAGGCATTCGCATATTCGCGAGTTGAACTAACTCATGTGGTTTCTCCAGCATTTAAGAAGCCTTTACCGGGATCAACTTGAGTGCTTCTAACAAATATTCCCAGAATTTCTGTACCGATGAAATTTGCACTTTTTCATCGGGCGAATGCGCTGCGCGGATATTTGGACCGAAAGAAATCATATCTACTTTAGGCAAATGTTGCGATAGAATTCCACATTCCAACCCAGCGTGACAGGCTTTTACCTGTGGCTGCTCATTGAACGAGGACACATATAAATCCTGCATAATCGTTAGAATTTCCGAATCCTTGTTTGGCTGCCAGCCCGGATAATCTCCATTCTGAATAACCTCACATCCAACCGATTCGAAACTAGCACGAATTGTATTTGCCACGTCATCTTTCGTACTTTCAACACTACTTCTCTGCAGAGACTGTGTTCTAAACGATCCATTTCCAACGATTACTCTCGCCAAACTCGATGAAGTTTCTACCAGACCGTCGATATCGGGACTCATTCTAAACACTCCGTTGTGGCAAGCATAAATTGAATTGATAATTTTGGGTAAATCCTCAGTCGAAACAGCTTTATCCGTATTGGAAACCACTGGATTCAACGCTACCTGCATTTCATGCTCGATGGAAGCGAACTCGCTTTTTAAGGTAAGCACCATCGATCCAAACTCAAGGTCTAGCATTCCTTCAAAATCATGATTGATAGCGAAAACAGCCACCGACTCACGAGGAATCGCGTTTCTCAAACTTCCTCCATCGATAGAAATCAACTGGAATCCTTTAATCACCATCAACTTTTTGAGAATTCGATTCATGATCTTATTCGCATTGCCTCTCCCCTTGTCGATGTCCATTCCGGAGTGACCTCCAAGTAATCCACTAATTGTTAATTCGAAAACAGCGGCATCTTCCCAAAGATCCACCTGAGCATAATTCAGGCTTGTGTTAGAATCAATTCCTCCAGCACAACCGATTGATAGTTCGTCATCATCTTCTGTATCAAGATTTAACAAGATTTCACCATCGAAATTCGAAGGATCGAGTTCCATCGCTCCTGTCATCCCTGTTTCTTCATCAATGGTAAACATCGCCTCAATGAGTGGATGAGCAATATCCGTAGAACCCAAAACAGCCATAATTGTTGCCACTCCGATTCCGTTATCAGCTCCGAGTGTCGTTCCGTTAGCACGCACCCAATCTCCATCGATAATCATTTCAATACCTTGTGTATCAAAATCGAAAACAGTATCGGAGTTCTTCTGATGCACCATATCGAGATGTGATTGCATGATTATCGTCTTGCGATCTTCCATTCCTGCCGACGCATTCTTTTTTATCACTACGTTCCCAATGGCATCTTTGATTGTTTCCAATCCTAATGAACTTCCGAAATCCATCATGAACTGAATCACTCTTTCCTCTTTCTTTGAAGGGCGTGGAACTGCGTTTAGATCTGCAAAGTGGCTCCACAATGCTTTTGGTTCAAGGTTTTTTATGCTCATTTTTTTTTGATTATTTGGATTGTTCAGTTCGACAGGCTCACTGCAAGGGATTCGCTGCGTGCCTGCCTTTTGCGGTATTGTATTTTAGTGTTTCAATTTTATTTTGATCTGTAAGGAAACGTAAGTTGAACTCAATTCATTATTCTGTCGCACCTTATCAGCCACTTAAGCAAGATCAAGACTACAACGATAACGGTTATTATCACACCCCAAGGGCTTGAATTCTTCCCATCTGCTTCAACAAAATCTCCCCCACCACCATCTGAGAGGTGTTTACGGCTTTCTTCCGCTCTTTCGGCTCGGGCAACCATTTTAGGATCATTTTCGTAATTCTCACAGCTTCCTTCAAAATCAGGTCGTTCTGAGGTCAGAGAGCATACCACTCCCATTTTTGGAGAAAACTCCTTGTTCTTGCACGACTCGCAAACCGCTAAGCGTTGTGAATGATTCATTTTTGCTTGATCATTAGATTGTTGGATTGTTGGATTGTTGGACTGTTGGATAGCTTTCCGACTGGGACAATCCAAGCGCTGTGCGCTCCAATAATCCAATAATCCAGTTCACTACTTCACCAATTTCTTGTATCGAATACGTTTCGGTCCGCTATCACCCAATCGTTTTTTGCGGTTTTCTTCATATTCAGAGTATGATCCTTCAAACCAATACACTTCAGAATCACCTTCGAAGGCCAAAATGTGCGTACAAATTCGATCTAAGAACCAACGGTCGTGAGAAATAACAACTGCACAACCTGCAAAGTTTTGAATTCCTTCCTCTAGAGCTCGAAGGGTATTGATATCAATATCATTCGTAGGCTCATCGAGTAATAAAACGTTCGCTTCAGTTTTCAATGTCATTGCGAGATGTAAGCGATTTCTCTCTCCTCCGGAAAGCACTCCTACCTTTTTATTCTGATCCGATCCTCCAAAGTTGAATTTCGATAAGTACGCTCTAGAATTGATTTTCTGATCTCCCACTTCAACATATTCAAGACCGTTCGAAACAACGTCGAATACGGACTTATCTGGGTGAATGTCTTCATGAGTTTGATCAACGTATCCAATTTTCACTGTTTCACCTACTGAGAATGAACCTCCATCGGGCTTCAACTCGTCCATGATCATTTTGAAAATTGTGGTTTTACCTGCGCCGTTTGGTCCGATAATTCCAACGATTCCTGCTGGCGGCAACTTGAAATTTAAATCGTTATACAACAATTTTTCCCCAAATGCTTTTGAAACACTCTCTGCATCAATCACATTTGAACCAAGACGTGGGCCGTTTGGAATTGGCATTTGTAGTGCATCTTCCTTCGCTCGGACATCTTGAGAAAGCATTTTGTCATAGTTAGCAATACGCGCTTTGTTCTTTGCATGTCGTCCTTTTGGGTTCATTTTCACCCATTCCAACTCACGTGCAAGCATTTTTTGACGTTTCGATTCAGATTTCTCCTCCTCTTTTAAACGTTTTCCTTTTTGATCCAACCAGGATGAGTAGTTTCCTTTCCAAGGAATTCCTTCTCCTCGATCCAATTCCAAAATCCATCCAGAAACGTTATCCAAGAAGTAACGGTCGTGAGTTACAGCGATTACTGTTCCTTTGTATTGCTCTAGGTGCTGTTCTAACCAGTCAATTGATTCAGCATCCAAGTGGTTGGTAGGCTCATCGAGCAATAGGATGTCTGGATTTTTCAATAACAATCGGCACAATGCAACACGACGACGTTCACCTCCAGAAAGTGTTCCGATCAACTGATCATCTGGCGGACAGCGCAATGCATCCATCGCACGTTCAAGTTTCGTATCCAATTCCCATGCATCCAAAGCATCAATCTTATCTTGAACTTCACCTTGACGAGCAATCAGTTTATCCATCTTATCAGGATCATTCATGATTTCTTCATCCATGAAGGAGTTATTGATATCTTCGAATTCCTTGAGTACATCAACCGTTTCTTGTGCTCCTTCGAGGACAATATCCTTTACCGTTTTCGTTTCATCCAATTCTGGTTCCTGCGGAAGATACCCAACGGTATATCCATCAGAGAAAACGACTTCTCCTTTGTACGCTTGATCCAAACCAGCAATAATTTTCATTATCGTTGACTTACCCGAACCGTTTAAACCGATAATTCCGATTTTGGCTCCGTAGTAAAATGAGAGGTAAATATTTTTAATTATTTGCTTTCCAGCTGGCGTATCTTTGGAGACACCAACCATTGAAAATATGATCTTTTTATCGTCTGACATAGTGTTATTCTGTTTCTTTCAAAGTTAGCAGAAATGTTGGGTTTTTGGATTGTTGGATGGCTGGATTGTTGGATTTTCTGATTGTCTGATTCGCTGTGTGGTTGGATTATTGGACGCTTCGCGTTGGATTGTTCAATTCATTTCGGCAAGCTCAATGCAATGCGATAGGATCACTTCAGAGGATTCGCTAAGGGGTAGGTGAACTTCGCGGTCCCTTCTTCGATAGCGTTTGGTTGCCCGAAGTGCTGATTGAGGACTGAGGCTCTCGAAGTCCGATGGTCGATTATTCGATTCGCTGTGTGGGTGTGGGTGGGTAAAGGTGAGTGGGTTTAGGGCGCCTGCGGTATTCGTTCTTTAGTTCACTCATGAAAAGCACTTTCGCTAAGTACCCACTGTTAGCGAGCTATACGTGTTCACTAAGCTACAGTATGTATTTCATCCGATAGGTATCGGGTTTGCGAAGCTACCTCACTCCTACCTGGCGCACATAGCGTTACAACATGCAATCAATAGGACAAATAGAAAATAATTCGATTGCAAATATATGCTTACAAAAAAAGGAGCGCTTCTCTAATGAAAAGCTGCTCCTGAAGATAATTTTATGGTATAGTTTGCTACTATCAACACCGCTGTGAGACTAAACATCCCTACTATCCAACGATGTCCGTTGTTGATTTTGAACGTCAAATGTGCGATTAAGAACAATACGCAAGCGATGAAAGGAATGGTTGCTGGAAACTGAACAAAGCTATCAACTACATCTCCTCTCATCAATGAGAGAAAGGAACGTTGAAAGCCACAGGTCAGACAATCAACCCCAAACTGTGCTTTCCATGAGCATTCAATCAAAATCTAGAATCTACTGAAACTACCAGATGAGGCAGCCGTAGCAAAAATTACGAATACGAAAATGATGTATAAGAAGAACAATGCAGATAAGATCGTACCAATAATAGCACAAACATAACCAGCCTGAGCATTTTTGTATGAAGTTTCGTACATCGGCTTATTCGACATATAGGTAGCTTTCACTTTCTTGTGTAATACTAATGCGATAATTCCACAAACCAAGCCCGGAATACCATATAGGACGCATCCTACAATTGAGATAATACCTAATACCAGTACAGCATTTGCATTAGGGATGGTTTTCTGTGCTCCGCCGAAATTGGAGTTTGAATTTGTATTTGTTACTCCTGGGTCGAGGAGGTCGTCTGATTCATTCATTATTTAAGGTGTTTAAAGTTTACTCCGTACATTATTACAAAGGCAATCGCAATGAGAATTGCAAATACCATAGCTACTCCTCCTATCATGGACATCATATCTCCCATTTGTGCGATAGGCATGATTGCTTTCATTTCATTTATGATACTGATCCCAACATATGCGGCATATACTGATACTGCTTGTCCAAGAACATATGAGAAAAAACCAATCTTTTTCATGTTGAACATGATCAACGCTCCAGCCAAACACAATATGCTTGCTATTAGACCAAGAATATTTGCCCAATCTTGAAGCGCTTGAATGCGCGCAACATCTAAATTATTGAACATTTCCTGCGCAAGAGGGTTACCGATAGAAGCGTTGTTCAATTGCGATTCTACGCTGTTATATCCAGTGAAGCCGATTAATCCTGAAATGATTCCAAATCCAGAACCTACAAATGTTAAAATGCACAGTACTGTTAAGAAACCAGGTCTCTTCTTTTCAACAACGGAAGTATCTTCCGATAGTGTGAAATCATCGTCTAATTGTTGATCCATAATATGAGAGTTTAGGTTTGTGCATAATTACAATAAATCATGCGGAAATGATAACTTTTACTCACTTTTTGTTAAAAAAAGACCTTGATTCGTGCGAAACGAATCAAGGTCAATACTCAAAAAAGAATAATTTCTAGTATTCCAACTCTAAGTTATTCAATTCGTTCTGCAATTGATTCTCGAAGCTATTTTCTAAAGCGCTCAATGCCATGTACGCTAGAACTAGCATAACGATAGCAAGTACTGTACCGATAATACCCATGATCAATCCTGCTTTCGCTTGTCCAGCTGATCCAGCCATGCTTGGGTCTGCCTTAATTTGGTTTTTAGCCACTACTCCTAAGATAATAGCTACTACACCAACGATAAGTCCAAGCCATCCTGTCCAAAATAATGCAAGTGAGATAATACCAAGTACCATTGCGGCCGTTGCCATCCCATTTTTCTTTGTTGCTCCGTCTGTCATAATAATTTGTGTTTAAAAGTTACGGCGACTAAGATATAAAAATCTAAAATCCCAAAATCAGAAATCTAAAAAAGTTGTAAAAAAAACTATTAACAATAATTCAGTTAATAATTGCAATGGACGAAACTTAAGGATCTGCCTTGTAACGGTACGCCCTTGAAACATCAGTACTTTCTCGATTTAGCGAAGGATAACTGAATGTCAAACTTAAAAAACACATGTTCAAATTCTAGGTACTCGGTTGAAAAGTTTTATTTTAGATGCATGAAAAAAATGTTGCTAATTGCCTCTCTCGGCCTATTATTGATCAGTTCTTGTAATAAAGGAAAGGCTGACTTCACTATTAAAGGTACAATTGAAGATGCAACTTTTAGTGCACCTCTTAGCAATGCGAGTGTAAAATTGTTCGCAACAGAAGCTGGATCATCAAGTACAGATCAGATCGCATCTGCTACACTCGACGCTCAAGGGAACTTTGAATTTGTTGTCCCTCGTGACAAGGTTGAAACCTATTATTTGGAAATCACGAAGGATAACTATTTCGAAATCTATGAAAGCATTCCATTCGCAGACTTAAGCGTTGAAAACGATAATGTTTACAATTTATCGACCACGGCAAAAGGATGGGTGAAG
>JBGCDF010000021.1:0-11972 GCA_045105095.1 Crocinitomicaceae bacterium
CTTTCGGCACTCGATCACTCAATTGAAAATTTGCAAAAAGTTTTTCTTGATAGTGTTTTTTTCCTTGCATGATTGAAGATACAAAATTCCAATAGTCTATACTCAGAGAAGAACTATCTTTATCAACAGTTGTGCAACAGGTACACGTCCTACACACAATGCGGGTCTTCGCTTCGCGAAATCAATCATGTGTTAACAATACAATCCTTATCTTCGAGAAAACAACCTTGGTAATCCGCACGTCGCGTAGCTGAGGACCGTTGTATTGCATTAAGATGAATAATACTAAAACCATATTGATATCATTAGGTATTGTCATAGCGAATGACTTTATCGGTCATTTTTTTGCACCAAATGGAATCATGTTTACACCAATAGTCTTAATTCTTATATCAATTCTAATTGGAATTTTAAATAAGGAATTAAAACCCATTTGGAAAAGTACCCTAATCGCAGGACTAATAATACTTCATGACATTGGAATTAAGTTGTACTCAGGCGGAAGACATGACCATGAAGGACTTGGATGGGTGCATCTTATGCTTTTTGTTGGACTTATACCTGCCTTTGGAATTTTGATTGCAGGGATTTTTAAAACGAAAAATGAAACGAAGCAGAATAAATGGATAGCAACTGTATTATTTCCAATACTTATATGGATTCATTTGCTTCTATTTAGTGATTTAGGACTTGGACGATATTATTGGTATGATTGGAATGGATAAAGAAAAACGCACTACAACACGGTGTATAGCCAATAGGGCATTTGAAATAAAGGAAAGTCCTGTTCTTTGAGCAGGCAACGCCAAAACAAAGTTTTGACGTTTAACAAAAAGAAAAGTAAAAGTAAAAACGTTTGTTTTGGCTAAGTGGCAAACCGAAAATGAAGTGCTTCGAATCTGCCCTACTGTCCATACACTATACGTTAGCATTAACTAACAATAACCCTTGAAATTCGAATTTGACATATACACTCCATTGGATTCTGAGAATTCAAAAGCTGAAACTTCACAAAAAAAATGGCTTGGTGAAAGTGAATTTATGGGCCTTTTCGAAGAATTTAAATGGTCTGATTACCTCGCTTCGCCAACATTAAGTGTGTACTACCCTAACTCCAAAGTAGTTCTTTGGGTTTCTTTGTACGCCACTTCTGATGATAATGATGAGATGTTTATTATTGGATATCACAGACAAGTTCCGTCTAGAGGTTTTCTAGGACTGGGGAGAATCAAAGAAAAGGAAAAAATAACTACCTACTTTGTTGTTGGAAGAGACGGAGTGAGGGATGTGTTTTCTGAATTCTTTAAATTTCATTTCGAATCAATGGAACAAAAACTTAAGAAGTTTGACTCAGAATTGGGGTAAGTATCTAATGCTAACCGAACCTAAAAAGCCTTTAGATTTGTTTCGCAAAATCAATCTTAGTTAAAAAATCAATTCTTACCTTTAAATAAAAATGGTGGTTAAAGATACGCACGACTTTCTAGCTGCCGAACGCTAGTAGCGACTAAAAACCATGACAAAACCAACATTCGTATATCTCCTTCTCCTCTTAACCCTATCGTCCTGCGGAAGTCAAGAAGGATACCATCAAGATAGCAATGAAAAATGGTCATGGAAATACTATCACGGAGGTGAGATGAAATACATATACAGCGAGATCGATTCCGTTGATCACTCCACTTTCGAAAAGCTAAATTCTGACTTTGGAATGGACAAAAGGCACGTATTTTTTCAAACATCAATCATTCCAAATGCTGATTCGAAAACCTTTGAACTAATAGATGGTCATTACTCCAAGGATGCTAAATCCGTTTATTTTGAGGATCAGAAGTTAGTATATGCACGTCCAAAATCATTTGAAGTTTTGGATTGGCCGTATGCAAAAGATAAAGGACATGTTTACTGTGGAACCTTACCTCTGATTGGACTCTCCAGCAAAGAAGTTGGTGAATTTAGGGTGACAAAAACATCTTTAAGCTCAATGGCTACGGGACATAAGTACTTCGTTGATGGTAATCCAGAATACAATTGGCTTGATTCGAATTATCAAATATCATACGGAGAAGGAGGAGGAAGAACGAACAAACGAAGATTTTGGAGTTTTCGTGAGATTAAATAATGCTACGAAAATCGTCTCGGGCTCTTAATCTCGATTTGGCGAAGCCCATGCCGTTCCCCTGATGGAAAAATATACAGGGAACATGCTGTATCGTATACGTCCTGAGGCAAAAGCATTTGTTGATCACGAAGGAGAAACACCTTCTGAGGTTCATTTTTTGTCGTTCAACTCAGAAGAAGATTTACTGGAATTTCTGCAAGACGGCAGCCGATTGGAATTTGTTCATTTGAAGGATGAATCAGTGAAATCGGTTTTGCTGGTGAAGGGCGAGAAGATGTAGGGTTTAAGGGTGTATTTTAAGGAGAAAATCAAGTGGTGACGGGAGACATCGTGAAAAGAGAAGACTATGTCCCCTCTTCGGATGGCATTACTATTTATCCCATCGGGAATTTCTCTTTTCTGTGGGAAAAATCTTAACTTGAAGAAAACGATTTTGGTTAACGCCGTTGCACATCTGCAGTCGTTTGGTAACATTAAAAAATAGAATTTTGAGCGCAACACCATATCAATGGGAAAAATCTAAAGAGCCTAATTATTTCCTAAACGAAAACTTAAAATATCCATATTCAGAGTTACCTTTTTTGGGTGAATACAATTTGATTAAACTTGAGGAACAAACTAATTCAAACATAGATTTAGTAGACTTTTGGGGGGAAGGTAGAATTATCAGTCAAGACGGAAAGAATTTGATAAGTGGCTTTACAAATTCTTATAATATCAATCATCAATACCAACAGGTAAGTAATGGTGCTGACCAGTCACGTAAAATTCCGAATCGGATACCTACAAAAAACTATGAGGATGTAGACATATCAATTTACATTGGTGATAATACGGTTACTAAGATCACCATGATGAATGCTGAGGTGACTGTTAATTGCGCCAAAGAAATAAAGAGAATGATAAGAAAAGATTTGGGACTTATTGTAATGTATGGATTTGACCAAGATGATATAGATATCAAGACTCTTGAAAATGAATTGAACAAGATTTACTTTTACGCCTACCCTAACTATAATTTGCCTGAACCTTTAAATGAAATAACATTGCCTGACACCTACATTGCATATGTCAATGCTAACGTTCTTATGCATGATGCGAAAGAGGAAATCAAGAACAAAAATTATTCCCAAGCAAAGGATTTGATAAAATCATTATTGGCACACAATGAAGAAAATTATATTCAACGAGTAATCGAATTTGCCTTAAATGATTACAAAATCTTTCCCTTTGGATATGAGTTACTCAGAGATACAATAACTGCACGTATTGTAACTGAAAAATTCCCAGAAAGTATAAAACAAATTCTTACTCAGGGTAGTCGAATGAGTATAATCAATTTGCTGTTTTTTATGCCCTTGAAAGTGGGATGGAACGCTAATATTGAAGGGGATCGAATTGCTTATGGTGGTGATGCGGGAAGAGGTATTGAACCCTTAGGCAAGGATAGATTTTATTGGAACCTTGCTCCAATTAATGATGGAGAATACTTTTCGATAACCAATGTGTATTTCTCAACACCTTTAAAGGTGGGCTTAAAAGCTGACGGTGAAGGTGACCGTATTGCATACGGGGGCAGTGCAGAACCTGCGAATAAAGATAGTTTTTACTGGAAGGTAACTCCTTTTTATAACGGAAGATGTTTTTCGATAACCAATGTCAAGTTTAACACCCCATTAAAAGTCGGCTGGAGCGTTGATAATGAGGGAGATCGTACTGCCTACGGAGGCGATTCAGGCAGAGGATTAGAAACTATTATACCCAGATTTCTATGGATCTTGAAACCAGAATAAAACCTTATAGAATATTTAGGTAACGGCAGAGTAAGCCTCAAACGTTAATAACAATGAAGGTGATAGTGGTTAGACGATCAAATAATGCAAATAGAAAAAGGCTAAATCAAACGCTCTGTAAATAGATGTAAACATCTAAACCTCATCATATCTCACTATTTACAAAAACCATTTTGTAAATTTGAGTCAGATGACGAACCCTCGATAAAACAACCCAACCATGAAAACCACACTACATTTCCTCACAACAGCGATCTTAACCTTATCCTTAATCGCCTGCACTGCAGATGCGGAACCAACAAATCAGCAGGAAGAGTCTAACGACACACAATCCATCACGGAAAGCAACACAGAGGCAACGTCAGCACCACAAAACAGTTTCGTTTCCCTCTTCGAAATTCCAGCGACAGATATATCCAGAGCTATCGGCTTTTACGAAGCCATTTTGGACTTAGACATCGAACAAATGGAAATGTCAGGAATGGAAATGGGAATTTTCCCTTATGAAAATCAAGTGGTAACGGGAGTAATCATGAAAGGAGAAGGCTATGTTCCCTCTGCGGATGGTGTTACCATTTACCTAAACGGTGGAGACAATCTTCAAACTGTCCTCGATAAAGTTGAAAAGAACGGAGGAACAATCATCGTCCCAAAAACGGCACATGCCGATGGAAGCGGATTTTTTGCCCTCTTTCTCGATTCTGAAGGGAATAAAATGGGATTAAACTCTCCCAACTAAGGCGAGGTGCACGAAAAGCATGTTCGCACCGTTAGGATTTGACACCTTCGGAAGCCTTTCCGATAGTCGAGCAATTTCAGGCAGCCGAGGACAGCGTTAATTTTTTCTAATACTTATTTCATCCACAGTGCTTGATGTAACATCGCGCTCATTATTCACTATATTCAAAAAAAAGAATTCCCAACGGGTGAAACGACTTCGCAACATGACTAAATCTCTTCTACTTTTTCTCGCGCTATACTTTGTCGGCTGCTCACATTCTCAAACTCTTTCCGAATACAATCTTGACTTCGAATCGGCTCAAAAAGGAATCCTTGATGACTGGCATTCCCCCGAAAACAGTGGATATTTGCATCAGGCAGACTCGACAGTAAAAAAAAGCGGTAAGTACTCCGCATTAATTGCATCACAAACCGGCGAATCGAATTTCTCTGCCATATCTTTCGAATTACCACATAACTACAAAGGGAAACAGATTACGCTTTCGGGATACCTCAAAACGGAGAATGTCGCTAATGGTTTCGCTGGATTATGGATGCGTATCGACCCGCAAGTTGGGTTCGATAATATGCGCGATAAAGGAATTCAAGGAACCACAGACTGGACAAAGTATGAAATTACCTTGGACCTAGATCCTGAAAAAACAGATCGAATTATTATTGGTGCTTTGCTGGCAGGAACTGGAAAAGCATGGTTCGATGATTTTTCGGTAACCATTGACGGAAAGGACATGCTAAAGGCAAAAGTCTTTGAACGAAAACAGTTTCCAGCGGAGCTCGATCATGAGTTTGATGAAGGTTCGGGAATCAGTGAAATCAATGCAAGCAAAGAACAAATCAAACACCTAGAAGCACTCGGATATGTCTGGGGATTCCTGAAGTATTATCATCCGAATGTTGGCAATGGCGATTACAACTGGGATTATGAATTATTTCGAATTCTACCGAAGATGCTCGAAGCACAATCGAATGAGCAACGAGATCAAGTTCTGGTCGACTGGATCAATACGTTTGGTGAAGTCTCGAAAGGAAAGAAACCAAAGGTGAAATCATCCAACGTTAAGATGACTCCGGATTTGGACTGGATTGAACGATCGAATTTCTCTCAAGAACTAGTGGCGAAACTTTGCGAGATTGAAACAGCAAAACGATCGGGCGAAAATTATTATGTTGGCTTATTTCCTGGCGTGGAAAATCCTGAGTTCAAAAACGAAAATCCATACGCCAATATGAATGAACTCGATGCGGGTTATCGTCTGTTGTCGCTGTACCGCTATTGGAACATCATTCACTATTACTTCCCCTATAAATATTTGATCGAAGAAGATTGGAAAGGAGTTCTCGGTGAGTTTATTCCCAAATTTCTCGATGCGAAGGAACCAAAAGATTACCCGCTGGCGTGTTTGGAAATCATCACGCGCGTCAACGATACGCACGCAAACATTTGGAGCAGACAGCCCGAACTAAATAAGTATTGGGGAGAGTTTTACGCGCCATATAAGATCACTTTCGTAGAAGAAAAAGCAGTCGTAACAGGTTATTACGAAGAAATAATTGGAAAAGCCTCGGGTCTCGAGATCGGAGATGTAATTGAAACAGTAAACGGGCAATCAGTGGATAAACTGATTCAAGATCGATTGCATCTCGTTCCTGCATCGAACTACCCAACAAAACTGAGAAACATTTCCGGGAACCTACTAAATACCAACGATTCCATTATTCGAGTGGAATACAGACGCAACGATCAACTGTCTGAAGCTTCGTTTCCTTCGTACAGCATCAGAGAACTAAACCTCTTTAGCAGATATGAAATCCCTGATTCGAGTTTTAACATGATCAATGACGATGTTGCTTACATCAATCATGGAGAATTGAAAATAGCTCACTTACCGAAAATTTGGGAAAAGATCGAAAACACCAAGGGCTTGATCATCGATATTCGAAATTACCCTTCAGATTTCCCAATATATGACCTCAGCGAGTACTTGATGCCGAAGAAAACTCCGTACGCTACATTTACGAAAGGTACTATTCGCACTCCTGGTTATTTTACGTTCATAAAAACCACATTAAGTGTCGGAAAAAGGAAGAACAAGGACTATTACAAAGGCAAGGTGATCATTTTGGTCAATGAAGAATCACAGAGTTCCGCAGAATTCCACGCCATGGCCTACCGAGTACATCCGAATGCTACCGTCATTGGTTCAACCACGGCAGGTGCTGATGGAAACGTTTCGCGATTCAATCTTCCTGGAGGAATTAATACCTTAATTACCGGTATTGGCGTGTATTATCCTGATCGTGGAGAGACGCAACGAATCGGTATTGTGCCGGATATCGAGTGTAAACCAACAATTCAAGGTATTCGCGAAGGACGCGATGAATTAATCGAGAAAGCGTTGGAGGTGATTGATAAAAGTCACTAATTGAATAAAATTTAAAGAGAAAAAGCAATGAAGCGTAACCCAAATAATTTGTTCGCATGAAAAAAGGACTACATCTCATTTTGTTATTGGTGAATACAGTCATGTGATGTGGTCAGTGGTACAACATTCGAATCCGGAAATGATGGAAAAGTACCTCCCAATCCTTCAGAAAGCTGTTGCCGATGGCCAGATTAATGAAAAGCCATTCAAAATGCTCATTGATCGTTATTATGGCTTGAAATACGGCTATCAGGTGTTCGGAAGTCAATCGGGATGCGGATTTGAGTTAGCCGATGACAAAAAACGTGAAGAGATAAAGACGAAATATAACCTTGAGTAACTACAAAACCATGATCAAACTATTAAGCTTTTTCTTCCTGACCGCATTCACATTGTCATGCACAGATGAATCAGAAATTATTTCATCATCAAAACAAGAACCTATTCCTGCAGAACGAGAAGTTGGCGGACCTTGTGAAGATTGCGAAGCACTTTTGGATTACCAAATTCTGAACATCGACCCGACTTCCACAGATACGCTCCCAGGTTTTGATGAGAATGAACCAAACATAAAGATTTCAGGAACCGTTTTTCAGAAGGATGGAACAACTCCCGCCAAAGATGTGATACTGTATGTTTATCACGTCAATCGAGAAGGAATTTATCAGTCAAGTGAGCATCCTGTTGGGTGGGAAGAGCGTCACGGTGCGCACCGAGGATGGTTAAAGACGAGTGCTGATGGGAAGTTTACTTTTTATACCTTCCGTCCAGTCTCATATCCCAAGACTCAAGAACCTGAGCATATACACATTTACGTGAAGGAGCCTAAGACAAATTCCTATTATCTGGATAGCTACGTATTCAAAAGCGATCCAATGTTGACTACTGATAAAAAGGAGTCAATGACGAATCGAGGCGGTTCAGGAATTGTTCAACTCGAAATGAATGATGGCATTTGGACGGCGGATAGGGATATTATTCTGGGATTGAATATTCCTGAGTACGATTATTAACTGTTCAACGGAAACACGTATCTTTTTGGAGCCTAAATCAATAGCATTCATGACAAAATCCCTCTTCATTATTCTGATCACAGCACTATTCTTAGGATGTGAGAACAGCTCTCAGGCAAACCTATCCGATCTCGAAGGACTCTGGATAGTACAATCGGTAAAGGTGGGAGATTCAGAAATGACGCCCAATGCGCGGTGGACTCGATTTCATTCGGATTCAACATTCGAATCGGGGAACGGAAAGTTTCAGCATTCGTACGGCACATGGAAGTTGGATGAGAAATCTAATAAGTTATCTTTTAACACAGAAAACGGTCTGGAAGATATATACGAAGCATTTAAACTCACTATCAGCTCCGATAAGATGACATGGGAAAGGACCGAAGATGGCGAACAAATCACTGTTGAGCTAGTGCGTTCAGATAAACTTCCAGCAACACACGGAGATAAACTAGTTGGATTGTGGGACCTGAAAACTTCGAAAGGTAGTGGAACTTACTTCGAAGCATCTGATGAAGTGAACACTAGTGATTATCTCTATTTCCGCTGGGACAATCGTTTTATCTTGAATTCTGTAAAAGGTCGAATCACAGGAATCTATCAGGCTCACGGCCATCGATCCGAAGTATTGCTAATTCCAGACAATGATCTATTGAAACGAACACGATGGGAGTTAATAATAACGGATTCAGAAATGGCACTGAAAGAATTAAACACGGATTCAACACGCATTCGACAATTTACACGAATCCATCAATTCCCTGATTAAAACGAGAACTATGAAACGATCAAATACTACACTCCTATTTGCAATGGCATTTCTATTCGTTTGCAGTTTTTCTGCACGAAGTCAACAAACGATTGGCCCAAAAAAAGGCTACTCACCTCAAATTGGTTCTATGGTCACCATGCTGGAAGATTTAAAAAGCAGAGTAACAAACACGGTTCAAAATTTGAGTCAGGCAGAAACGGATTTCTTGCTAGATTCAATGGCCAATCGTACTGGAGCCATGATTATGCACTTGGCATCTGTTGAGAAATACTATCAGGTATTTACTTTCGAAGGCCGACAATTGAACGAAGAAGAAATGGAAAAATGGGGACTTTCGCTTAGCTTGGGCGACGAAGCGCGCGAACTCATTGTTGACAAACCGATCAGTTATTACCTTGAAGCGTGGGACAACGTTCGAAAAGAAACGCTCAAATTGCTGAAAAAGAAGGACGACAAGTGGTTTGACGAAAAGGTGAATGGGACGAATATGAACAATCACTGGGCATGGTATCATGTGATGGAACATCAGGCAAATCATATGGGACAGATTCGGTTGATTTTGAAGCGATTTGTGAAGTAATGGAATAAACGTAAAATTGAAATGGGATTCAAAGTACCAAGGAACACACCGCCAATGGAGAGGGAACTCATCTATCTCCTTGTTGATCTTTGCGTCAAATGGGGATTTTGTATTCCGCCAGATGATTCTGAGCGGATTTCGAAAATGGACTACTATGATGCTGAAGGTTTTGCCATGGATGTTCTTAAAGCGGAGGGAATAGAAGGATATTCCAGCTGGACGAACAAAATAGCAGAACGTTTTAGAGTAAGGTTCGGAACAGATGAAATTGACGCCGAAACCTTTGTAGACAGAATTAGAGGTTTTAAGGAAAACTGGTAAATTGACGAAACACTGTCGAGATAAACGTTTCGTAACCAATTGATAACATCCCTCAACGTATTTTGCTTTAATTTTACTGAACCAATCCTTCTGAACAAACACACAGTACTCATCGTATCTAGATTTATTATAGCCGTTTCAGAATAAATGTCCCACTCTCATTCCACAAGACAATCAAACTATCATCTGAAATATCAATGTGGAATTTATCATTAAAATCAATTTGATCGATTAAATGAGCCATAGGGTGATCTCCGCTTTTTAAGGATCCTATTGGCAGATTAATGGTAAGTTCGTCACCTGCCTCTTCCCATGTTCCTTTTTCCCAAATCTCTACGCTATTTCCCGCATCAAATTCATTATTTGCATCGAAGTGAAGAGTGAATGGTAAATCATCACTCCCGAAATTTGCGCATTCTTCACCTAGAATACATATTGCTGTCATCTTCCATCTTCCCTCAACAGTGAATTGGGGACTACATCCGACAAGAATCAAGAGTAAAAGCGAAAATTTTAATAGCCTCATTGTGCTTACATTTCAGTTTAAATAAAGCTACAAAAATCACCAGAACAATTGTGATGGGAATAAGAATCTACATAACAGAGAGCCTTTCGCAAAACTTAAGTGATCATCGAATGCGTCAACTCTACTTTTTCACATCATACATTTTCACATCGTAATTATCTCCATTGATAATATACCATCTGTAAATTGACAACAGTTCCTCTGTTCCGTCCCCGTTGAGGTCTTCGGCGATAAATGTAACGTCAGGTGGCCAATCAAAGGCTAAGGTATCCATCAAAACAATTTCATTTCTATCCATGAAGGTCAGCTCAAATGACGGTGTTTCAACCTCATCAGGATCTTCCAATAATTTCGTCTTAACTTTTAATAACTTGTGCTGAGAAACGCTAAAATTGAATTGATCTGGTAGCGTGTCCAATTCCTTAATATTGAGGTTTCCATCCTGAAACAGACCAAGTTTAGCCAATTGTGCGTAAAAAGGATGATCCTCCGATTGCGAATAATTTTCATTGGGTTCTGGATTGCGGTTCATAAACCGTTCTAACTCCTGACCACTTAATGTGTCATGCCCGTGATACGCTCTACGAAAGCTGTATGAGTCAATTTCCACTAATTCAAATTCACCTTTGGTGCTATTAGTAGCTAGCTCTTCTTTTTCCATTTCAAAACACGACGTAAGGGAAAGAGCAGAGAAACACAGACTGGCTAACGCAAGGGGTTTAAGTAATTTCATAATGACTGCTTTGGTAACTATATATGCTCTAGTTTGAATGATTGAAAACACTGAATTTAGCGAATATGAACACATGATTGAATGGGGGTTTATTATTCGAGTGAGTAACACTATTAAACGTTGTAGAGTTCAGTGCACTGGGAGAGGAAAGGAAAGACCTAAACGCTTTATGAAATGATCAATGTGGGCATAGAAAATCATCAGAGACAAGAAAAACGCGGAGTGATCGGGGAAGTAACAATTGTATAAACTTAACGTATCAACAAATAGAATTAGCCTACATTTGAATAATGAAGCCTTTTTTCAATTTAACTGACGCATTCATAAAGCACTGTTTATTCTTGATCGTCATGTCGGCTTCTTTTCAGCTAAGTGCTCAAGAGCATCTGGATGACGAAATCAGCGAGAATAGAGATCGAACGTTCAGACATTCCATCAACCTTGAGGCAGGTGGCCGAACCTTAATCATGGGGTCGTTGAATTATGAGTTTTTACTTTACGACCGTTTTGCACTTGGAGTGGGCATTGGATTTAACTCCATCGCCAGAGGTGAAATCATCAGAAACAACAACGGAGTCACCGAAACGGGCACCTATTTCGATTTGTACTCGTCGCATCTATTTTCAGGGACTTACTTCGTTGGTAAGGGCAAACACAAGATGCTGATCACCGCTGGCATCACCAATTTTAGACGATACGACAAGGTAGTATACCCATCCGAGACCATCATTGGAAGAGCGAAAGACCTACAATGGAATGCAGGAATTGGATACCAGTTTACCAGTAAACGCATGTACTTCCGAACAACAGCGTACTTTCTTGCGCTCCCCAATATTTCCATTTGGGCTCCCGATTATTTGCCTTGGATTGGTTTGACAGCTGGATATAAACTGTAAAGGTAATTTCACCTTCAATTTGCTGCTAACGTTTTTTTTTGCTCGAATGAAG
>JBGCDF010000022.1:0-22298 GCA_045105095.1 Crocinitomicaceae bacterium
GCTCTTCCGATCTTGGATTGTTGGATTGTTGGATTGTTGGATTGTTGGATTGTTGGATTGTTGGATTGTTGGATTGTTGGATTGTTGGATTGTTGGATTGTTGGATTGTTATGAATAACATAAATTCGGAGTCAATCCAAGGCGAAGCCTCCAATCATCCAAGAGCGTAGCTCTCCAAATCAATCAATTCTTCAAAAAGTCCAAATCACCAGCTTTCATCTTATGGTAACCGCGGCTCAAATAGGCGAGCATGATACGCATAGAATCGAATCCTTCTTCCGTTTCGGCACTAATTTCCTTTTTCTGAAGACGCAGTAATAACTTCATGTACATCCCATTGAAGGCAATTTCGATATCGTTTTTGTCTTTTAGGTTTGATTTCTGCTTGAAATCGGCAATGTTGGGCGCTGCTGCCTCCATGATGCCAATGTACTTCGGATCTTTCGTCGATGTCAACAATGTCGTATGTAGGTATGACAACTCAATCATCACCTCATTCAACGACGGCATATGACCAGCTGATTCCAGTTTGTTTGCCTTCATTTCATTGATGATTCGCTGGTACCATTGACGATATTGCTTCAAGAACGACTCGTCCGGAAGTTGCGGACGCACATAGTGTTCAATGATCTCTTCGATATCAAACTTATACGCGCGCACGACGTCCTCAATTTGGTACATGTACAGAATGTACTCAGCAATGTTCTCCTGAAGTTTTTGTTGGGCAACCAGCATCACGAAAAATTAAGTAAGAAGACGTTTACTTGTCTTGCTCGTTCATATACTCGATGAAATCCATTGTGATATTCATCGATTCATCTGCATAAAGAATAGAACCCATCTTTTCCTTCGCAAGGATTAGGTTGTAATTGTTCTTTTCCGCAAACTCTTTTCCGTATTTGTCTAATTTCTCAAGGAGTTCTTCTTGGAAGTTTTCAGCTTTACTGTTTAATTCAGCTCCTTCCGTTTGCTCCAAACTTGTCATTTCCAATTGAAGCTCTTGCATTTTTTTCGAGTAGAAAGCTTCTCCATTTTTCGACAAGAGTCCCTGCGACATTTTCGTCTGATACTCGTTAGCGAGCTTACCATATTTCTGTTGCAATTCATTGGCTTTTCCTGCCACTTCCAACTCCATTGCTTCAATCTCTTTTTGAGAGTCCATGAAGTACGCGTAATGTGTTGCTACACTGTCTTTGATATAAAAGGCCACGCTAAAATCTGACGATGACCCCGAAGTAGACGGTTTGCTCTCGCTATTTCCACAAGACGCCAAAAGCGCTACCATTACTATTGCTGCTCCTAAAATTTTCATGCTTGTACGTTCTTTTGTTTGAAGCCTTCTTCCCAATCTGCACGCATGTCGACAAATCGTTTGACGGCTTTCGATAATAATTCTGGTGTAATCATTCGTTCGACGTCTTCCACTCCATAAACATCTGTTTCACCAATTTTGAACGATTGTTCGAATTGTCCCAATTCAATTTTCACAATGTATTTCGCATTGTAATTGAAAATTTGAATTTTTAATCGATCGTGTGGAATGTCTTTTACTAATCTCACCGCTTAATTTTGAAGCAAAAATACACGAAAAAAGCGCTTCGGAAAGAAAGCGCCAGAATTTTCGTTTAAAAAACCTTAAATATTAAAGATTTGCGAGTTCCAATTCTTTAATCGCAATGAATTCGAAGGGAACTTTGACCATATAGGCGTAATCTTGTCCAACTTCGTACATATCCACATCTGACTTTTTGTAATGCCATTGAACGGTCACATTTTTTCCGATCGCTACAAGTTCGTTCAATTTGTACAATAAAAACAAAATGCACTTGGAAGAACTGATGTTGAAATACTCAAAATCTAATTTAACTGTAATACTATCGGTAGGATTGAGTACGAATGATTCGAACCAACTCAAAACAGGTAACCAGAACTCGTCCGCCTCTTCGGGGATTGAGCGCCCCTTAATTTCCATCTCCCCAGTCCGTCCATTGAAACTCACAAACGGTGTTTGAGTAGTTTCTTTGATCTCCAGTATATCCATATTTCGTTTAGTTCGAAGGTGCAATTTGAGGTTTTTCCGTAAATAAGTCACATTATATTCTACCAATCACTCAAACTACTCGCTAAATGTACGTTTTTTGTCGACGAATGGAAATTTTGTTCGTTTAAAAATTTTAAATAATCGACGAAATCACCTTTTCGCTCATTGAAACCTTATAAATATTCAAGGGGATTCTTTCCTTTACCCCTTGATATTGAGTCTATTTCAGTGTTTTCCTTACCTTCGACTGTGGAATTTTCTAAAAAATATCGACTTGAAAAACGACTTGGCAAACAGCGCAAGCGGAAATTCGGCGAAATATTTCTGGCCACGGATACACGTAACAATCGGAAGGTTGTTCTTAAAGCTGTGAGAATCAATCCCGATGATCCTACGAACGTAAGAAGGTTAACAGCCGAGGCCAGTTTTAGTTTCGATTTTGAAGGTTTACCTACAACGCTGGACTTCGAAGAAACAGCGTCTACTATTTTTCTGGTACGCGAATACGTCGAAGGAATTCCCCTAGATGAATACTGGGATCAGTTGAAACGAAGAAAGCGCTTACCTTTCGTGATTGAATTACTGGAAAAGCTTCAAGCTATTTTTGATCATTTGACGTCTCTGAACGTCGTCCACTGCGACATCAAACCGAGCAATATCTTGATCACCTCTAAAGCCGATACTTTTAAGGTAAATCTCCTAGATTTTGGTCTTTCTATCAGAACATCTGAGGAAAAAGAAAACAGACAACGAAAATTGCTCTTCCCTTTGGGGTTTGCAGCACCGGAACTATTATTGAATCAGTTGGAATTAGCAGACCATCGTACCGATATGTTTGCACTCGGGGTGATGATTTGGAGGCTATATGCAGGAACCTTACCTCTTGTTCATCCAAATCCGAGCGTGTTCACCAATTTGCAATTGACACATCCTTTACCTGAGCACACGGAGGTACCCAAAAAACTGTACGTGATCCTAGCGAAAATGGCGTACAAACACCAATTTGACTTGCCTCCCAATCAAATGAAGCAAAACGAGGTACGTGAGTTGCTCGCATCAGCAATGGATAAGCGTTACCATTCCTGGAATGAAATCATTCAGGCGCTTAAGTCAATCGAGAAAAAAAGGTTTTGGAAATAAGTCTACCAGAATAAATCTCTTCTATATCCAACATGGATTCCAAAGAGTAAGTTACTGTACAAACCTGTATAGGTATTGCTTTCACTCGCTTGTCCAAGGAGCATGTAGCTGATACTGAAATCCGAATAGAAGGTTCCGATTCGAGGCACTGTATACTTCACTCCTCCCATTAATCCTGCTCCGATTGAGAAAATTGCTCCATCTCTGGCAGTGGTGCCATCCACTTCGTACAAGGTTTCATCGAAATCTTCATATTTCGTTTTTACTTTGTTGTACACAATCATGAAGTTCGTTCCTCCATATCCTGCAAAACCGAAATCAAACCCATCTCCCAAGTAGTAGCGAGTTCCTCCTTCGAAGATGTTGTAGTTCATGGTAGAGCTAGACATCAGCTGAACGAGGTATGGTGTTGTTGTTGTTTCCAATGCCACAGCCGAAACTAATGTTGAGTCTCCCGTACGCGCGAAGTGATGCGTAAATCTTCCATAGAAAGACATGGCGTCATCTCTAGGCACTTCTACTCCAACATGGAAGCCAGTGAACCACTTGTCAGTTCCGAAACCTTTCAAAGTACTGGAACCTGCGTTAAAACTCACCTGAGCAGAAACGTTTCCTGCGATCACAACTGCAATAATTATCAAAATATTTCTCATACCTCCATCCATTTAGGTTTCTGCACCTTTATCTTATCAAAAATCGGGCAACTTTCGTCGTGTGCCCCTTTTAAGTATCCTGTACTCATCAAAAACTCGTTAACTATCTCACCGCCAACGAATTTGAATTTTGTCTTAAATAGTTTCACCCACTCGTCTTTTAACTTCGGATGCTCTAAATCAAGCCATTTCTTAAAGCTACCAAATTCCGCTTGAATCTGCAAAATAGCCTTTGCGTTATAAATTGCCGCATTAATTTTCAACTTGTTGCGTATAATTGATGCATCATTGACTAAACGGTTAAAATCTTCCTCTCCATAATTTGCGACTTTTTGAATGTCAAATGCATCAAACGCAAGTTCAAAATAACGCTGTTTATTGAGAATGAGCTCCCAAGACAATCCTGCCTGATTGATTTCTAAGATCAAACGTTCGAATAATTCATTATCTGAGTGAATAGGAAAACCGTATGCGTTATCATGATAATGTACATGAACTTCTTTTACCTTGGGTGATTTACAGTAATCGCAGTAACTCATTTTTGATCTATTAACGCTTCTAATTTTTCAATTAATTCCTCAACAGATTCAATCTTTTGAAACTCCTTCTTCCCCATTAACTGATGCATGCTTTCATCATGCTGTACTAATATAACGGGATATTCGAACTGAAGGTTGAATTCTTTCTCGAATCCGCGAATATACATAAACTCCATTTCCATCTTCGAATGCGCCTTGAACTGTTTCCAAGCATTTCTTTGCCCCAAATTATGATGTGTCAGCGCACAGAGTTCGCATTTGTACGTCGACGGTTTGAACACTTTGTGTGCATAATCTACAATCGCACTAACGGGATCGGTGTTGGCATTGTACACGAAGATCAATTTACCTTCCATTATGGATAAGACGTTTTTTAAGCGAAAAAATTACTTAGAGGTCGAAAATTATTCAATTGAAAGAATTAGAGAACGATGACTGAGCGGAGCCGAAGTCGGAGTTCGAGAGCCTCACCCCTCACGTTCCTTCATCTCAATTTTCAATTATTAGTTAACTTCGCTCCATGGCGATATATTCATTCAATGGCTTCGTACCAGTTATTAAGGAAAGTAGTTTTATTCATCCGCAAGCCTCGGTTACGGGAAATGTAATTATTGGCGAAGATGTGTACATCGGTCCAGGGGCAGCCATTCGAGGAGACTGGGGACAAATCATCATCGAAGATGGCTGTAATGTGCAGGAAAATTGTACCGTTCATATGTTCCCAGGAACTACGGTAACACTCAAAAAAGGTGCCCATATTGGACACGGTGCGATTATCCATGGAGGAACGATTGGCGAAAACTGCTTAATTGGAATGAATTCGGTTGTAATGGATGATGTCGTTATTGAAAAGGAGTGCATCATTGGCGCGCTAAGTTTTGTCCCGGCTAAAATGCATCTCCCCGAAAGAAGTTTAGTCGTTGGAAATCCTGCCAAAATTGTCAAGCAAGTATCCGATGAGATGATCGCCTGGAAAACAAAAGGGACAGCTTTATATCAAGCATTGCCTGGAGAATGCCACGAAACCTTACAGGTAGTAGCACCTTTGCGCGAAATTGAAGCAAATCGCCCCACACAGGAATCAATGTATTCCACATGGGAGAAAATCAAATCGAAATAGTAGAACCATTTATGGGCCACATCGAGTGGGAACTCTTGGGCTTTTGAGATCTTCAGGGTACTTCGTTTTCAAACGTTTCAGCATTGAGCAATCCACCAAATCTTCTATCGCGTAGAAATAACTTGATCTGCTGTAGTCTTTGAAGTGCTCAAATGTGCCCTCAGTTTCTTCCATTATCACTCGCTGCTGATAATCCGTAAAGACATTGAAATCATCATAGGCCACGTCCAAAAAGTCGAATTGATCGAAACGTTGTACATTTTGACCGAAGGCATTCTGCACAAACTGATATCCTGGCAAAGTATCTCCTAGCGCACTCAGTAATTGAATACAATCGATGGCGGCGTGTTTGCGATCTGACTCTCCCGTTTTCATAAACTTCGTGAACTCTGATTTCGCCTGATCATAAACAGCTTTTCTTCCATCTTTACTTAATGGCGTCTTTTTGTGTTTAATCTTATTAACCAACAGTTCTGTGTAGTCCGGCATTCCGCTACGTCCCCAGTTCTTTATCAACACTTCTTCCAACTCTGCGCTCAACTTTTGAGAACCCAGCGCATCGATAAATAAGAGTATTTCGTCTATGTCAAAACTGTGATACTCTATCTTCGCCAAAACTTTCTCGCCACGCTTTTCGGCCCACTTTCTCCATTTCGCATCCTGTTTCAATTGGCGTACTTTCTGTTGAGTTAAATATCCTTTCGCTGCGGAGCAATCAGGCCATTTATCCAACATGATTTTTTGAATTTTGGCGGAAGGTTTACTCGAGTTACAATATTCGTAAACGGCATTGTTCGTTCCAACCATGGCATCGCAAGAATTCTTCAAGCTTTCGGTCAACATCTCCTCTGGAGAAGGATAAGAATTTATTTTCAAGCTCGACCAATCCATTGTTCCATCAGCATTCCAGTCTACCTCTTGTGTGCTAATTCTATTGGACTTGTACAGATGAATCAGCTCCACGACCTTTCCATCTACTCCCAGTCCAACATGATTCTTGTCGTTTGAAATGGCAACATCAACTCGTTTTAATTCTTTTCCCAGTTGAACAGCATCTGGATTATCTACGCCTTGATGAAAGAAGCTTTTTTCCACAAAGGTCCCAAATTTGAAATCGAACGTGAGTCCGTACGAATGAGTCACAGAACGATCAAAAATGTTATCTCCAACCCGTCTACTATGACGATAATCAACTACGCGTCCAACAACCTGAGCATTTCCACCTTTGGTTGCAACGGTTTTGGATTCAGACGCGATTGTTTTGGAAGTAGTGCATCCACGATTACATCCAATGAAGAGTAATCCTGAAAAAATCATGACGAGTAACGAGAGTGGTTTTCTAGACATAGGGAATAATTTGAAATCAAAATACAGGATTTTTTTGAAACAGGTCGGAAGCATCCCAAAAATCTTAAATGCTCCATTCGTTGTTCTTTCGAGCTGAATAAATACATTTGTCTGAAAGGCTTTGAATCATGACACACTTCGACATTACCATTCTTACCGATCATCGCTATCTGGCTACTCATTATGAAAATGAATATTCTCAAAACGTCTTTGATGAGGACAATTTGTTGAAAGAAGCGCTGGAGCGATTAGGATACAACGTTCATCGCACGAACTGGGACGATAAGCAATTCGATTGGTCAACGACGAATTACATTTTTTTCCGAACGACCTGGGATTATTTTGATCGCTACGAAGAGTTCGCTCCTTGGCTGGAAGAAGTTTGTACGAAGACTAAATTGATCAATCCAAAAGACTTGATTTATTGGAGCTTGGACAAGCACTATCTCCGAGACTTAGATCAGGCGGGCGTGCATATCCCCAATACATTATTCATCGAAAAAGGTGATTCACGATCATTGTCCGAAATTATTGAATCGATCCATTGGCAAGAGTTCATTTTGAAGCCAGCCATCTCAGGAGCGGCCCGACATACGTACCGCTTCACGAAAGATGAATCCGCAAAACATGAAGCAATCTTCTCGGAATTAATCGCCAGTGAGTCGATGCTGATTCAAGAATTTCAAACACAAATTCTGACCAAAGGTGAAGTAGCATTCATGGTTTTCGGAGGGAAATTTAGTCATGCCGTTTTGAAGAAAGCCAAAGCTGGTGATTTCCGTGTTCAGGACGACTTTGGAGGAACCATTGAGATCTATCATCCAAATGAAAAAGAAATTGCCTTTGTGGAAAAAGCATTTGCCGCGTGTAATCCGACACCTATTTATGCTAGAATTGACGTTATTTGGGACAATGACGACCAATTGTGTATTGGCGAAATTGAATTGATTGAACCAGAATTATGGTTTAGATTGGATGAACAATCTGCGGATCGTTGTGCAATTGCTACACAACGATATATCAACTCAAAGTAAAAACAGAAATACAGATTTAGCTTCAGCTACTAACTTTTCTTCGCTCCTTCATCCGTTTGAAGGTGCTCAACATTCGTCATCGAACGTTCCTTTTTCAAACCTTTCCAAATGAAATAAATTCCAGCAAGGACAAGTGGGATACTGAGTATTTGGCCTGTATTGATCGCTAGCTCTGCATCGCGTTCGGTTTGTCCCAGTTTGACGAATTCAATCATGAAACGTGCTCCGAACACCATTACAAGGAATGCGCCGAAAACAACTCCACTTTTCTCGTAGAATTTCTTCTTCCAGTACATGAACATGAGAACGGCAAAAATGGAAATATATGCTAAGGCTTCGTACAGCTGGGCTGCATGGCGTGGAGTATCATCGTACATTCCGATTTCATCATTGTAAAAATTCGGGAAACTGAAAGCCCAAGGCACGTCTGTTGGAATACCAACAATTTCACTATTCATTAAGTTTCCGAGACGAATGAAACAACCGGTTAGTGCAATACCCACAACAATTCGATCCAATACCCACATCATAGGAAGTTTGACCACATATTTTGAGTACATCCAGAGTGCAAATAGAATGACAACGGCGCCCCCGTGACTAGCCAAACCACCTTCCCACACTTTAATTATCGATAGTGGATGAGACAAATATCCTTCCTGAAGAACGACACCGTTTGCGTCAATAACATCCCAATACGGGCCGTAAAAGAAGACATGTCCAAGTCGAGCACCAACAATCGTTGCCAAGACTGTATAGAGGACTAATTTGTCGAGGTACTTTTCATGAATCCCTTCTCGCTTGTACATTCGCTTTACGACGAAATATCCAAGTATTAATCCAGAAACGAACAAGAGTCCGTAGTAGTTTGGAGTTTTCCACCCTTCAATAATTTCAGGTGTAACGTCCCAGGTAATGAATAGATTCACGTTGTCTTTTTATTTGTTTCAACCAAAGATAATGGTTTTTTGGTGTTCAATTGGAAACGCAATTTTTCAGATCGTCCTTTCTTAAAAATCTTGTTGCTTACGGTCTTTCCTTTGCGCAATTCCTTTTGCTCCTCCTCTGGCAAGTGAATTACTGATTGACACTCATCTGAACAGCAGTTTTCCATTTTCTCTTTACACGAATCGCACTGTATGAATAGCAAATGGCACGCATCGTTGACACAATTCGTGTGTGTATCGCATGATGTACCGCATTGGTGACAAACCGCAATCACTTCTTCAGAAATGCGCTCTCCACGTCTTTCATCGAATACGAAGTTCTTCCCGATAAATTTGTTGTCCAATCCTTTTTCGTCGCACTGACGTGCATAGTTGATGATTCCACCTTCCAATTGGTGTACTTTTTCAAACCCTTTATGTCGGTACCATGCAGAAGCTTTCTCGCAACGGATCCCTCCTGTGCAGTACATCACTATATTCTTGTCTTTCGCTTCCTTCAGGTATTCATCTTCAATGTACGGAAGGGATTCTCTAAAGGTATCTACATCAGGAGTAATTGCTCCTTTGAAGTGCCCAACTTCGTGCTCATAGTGATTCCTGAAGTCGACCAAAATTGTATTTGGATCGTCCGTCAATTCATTGAACTCCTCCGCTGATAAGTGCTTTCCTTTATTCGTAACATCAAATGATTCATCAGACAAACCATCTGCCAAAATCTTCTTTCGAACTTTGATCTTTAATTTCAAAAATGGGAATTCTGCATCCGCTTCGTCAACGGCAATATTCAATCGAATGTCATTCAAAAATTCAATTTCATATAGCTCTTCTCTAAATTGTTCGAGATGTTCTGATGGTATCGAAATTTGTGCATTGATCCCTTCAGAAGCGACGTACGTTCTTCCTACGATTTCCAATTTTGACCACATCTGAAAAAGGTGATCACGGAATAATTGAGGGTTTTCAATGTTGGCGTATTGATAGAAGGAGATGGTAACGAATTCTTTACCGCTTTCGCGTAGTTTCGCCTCTAGTTCCTCCTTACTTAATGTGTTCCACAGTTGCATGCTATGTTGTTATTAATGTTAGAAAGTGCTGCAAAGATAGGGATTTATTTGTGGGTGGGGTTGGATTGTTGGACTTGTTGGACTTGTTAGATGGTTGGATTTTCTGATTATTCGATTGTCTGATTGTCCGAGGGCTGAGCGCAGCCCAATGCCCGATCTTGTTATTGTTGGATTGTTGGACTTGTTGGATTGGTTCAGTTCATTTCGGCAAGCTCAATGCAACGCGACAGGCTCGCTGCTGGGGATTGGTTGGATCATGAGCTATTTCAGGTGCAGTGCGCTGATTGAGAGAATGGATGTTCGCGTTAGTGATTTTAGCGAAAAGCCTCTGGAAGAGCTTGCAGCGGGAAGCACGACCTGTTACCATGAGCTTGTCGAATGGGTAGGGAACGCCCAAAGAAATCGTATGATGAATGTGTTAGCCAAACAGGCTACTAGTAAAAAACTGGGCGCAAAAAAGGCCATTCTCCCGATTCCGATAGGAACATCGTGACGAATGGCCTCTTGATAGTAGGTATTATTGGTTTACTCTTATTCGTTATTTGAGGACATTGACGTGTCCATTGATCATTTTGCGTTCATCGCTGTTACTCGTTTTGAACTCAATCTTCCAAGCATAGGTACCGACCTGAACGAGTTTTCCGTTATACGTTCCGTCCCATCCTACAGTTGCATCGTTCGATTCCCAAATCACTTCTCCCCAACGATTGAAAATCTTCAGGTTGTAATCAAACGGATCGAAGCCAGAAGTGAAGACTGGTTTGAAGTACTGATTGAACGCATCGTAATCAGGTGTAAATGTATTTGGAATGAAGTATAACAATTCCACATCTATATTGATTGCACCCCAGGTTGTATCTGGACAACCAATAGGAGATATCGCGATGAGTTGCACATTATATGATCCTCCATCATCGGTAGGGAATTCGTGCCACATGTCCTCATCGTAAAAGGTTCCGCTATCATCATCAAAATTCCATTCGTAACTTACCGCCCCTGTTGATGTATTGAAGAAATCGACTCCTGTTTCCAAAACCGTTAACTGTCCGTTTGAGACACCGAAACTCGCTTCTGGCGTTGCCTCTATGTACACGTAATCTGAATACGTTTCTGTAGTAACACAGCCTGTTACGGAAGTTGTCGTCAAAGTTACATCGTAGGTTCCGCCATTCGGGAAGGAATAGGTAACTGAACCACATCCGTTTACTGTTTGTCCGTCCATGGTCCAATCGCAGTTTGCTAGTCCACTTGCGGCAGTTGACGTATTCGTGAATGTCACTTCATGTCCTTGACATCCTGTTAACACATCTCCATAGAAACTCACTATAGGTGGATCCTCCACCGTGATGGTTACGTCATCTGTCGCAATACATGCACCGAGGACGGCCGTTACTGTATACGTCGCTGTACCAGCTGGAACAAATGGTCCCGAGGCGAATGCTGGATTCCATGTCAGGCTTGCTCCGGCAGGGTTAATTGGGCTCAAGGTCACCAAATCTCCCACGCACACTGTTTGATCTGGTCCTGCGTCTATTGGAAGTGGCACAGGATCTATCGAGATCAACTGATCAACGAAAATTTCGTTTCCACAATCATCTATTACGGAGAAGGTACGCGTAATCGTTTCTCCAACACACGTATCATTATCCGACACATCACCTACCCAAGTTACAGTAGGACTTGCAGTACAGTTGTCAGCTTCATCAGTAACAGCATCTACTGAAAGGTTTCCTGCCGGAACATCTGTTATCAAGGGGTAAGATACCGTTAGAGGATTACTCGCTGTTGGTGGAGTGATGTCGTTCACAACAATCGTTTGATCCACTGTACTCTGATTTCCACAATCGTCCGTGACAGCATACGTTCTGGTAACTGTTTCTGGACAAGATAATCCATCAGAAGCATCAGAAATAAACGTCACAGTAGGAACAGCAGCACAGTTATCTGAAATACCTGGAACCACAGTACCATCAGGAGCTGGAATATCTCCGAAACATTCCACATTTATTGATGCTGGCGTTCCAGCAATTGGGGGGGTAATATCCATAACAACTATGAGTTGTTGAACGTCAATAAAATTCCCGCAAACGTCTGTCACTCTGTACGTCCTAGTAATCGTTTCAGGACAGGATAAACCATCACTGACATCGCTTTCAAACGTTACCGTAGGAATGGTGGGAAAATCATCCGCTTCATCTATTACAACAGTTACATCTGGCGCTGGTACATCTCCGATACATTCAACGTTTATCGTTGCTGGATTACTCGCTGTTGGCGGCACATCGACAGTGATCGTAGTTGGGAATCGACAATCTGCGCTAGCTGACCACCCACAGTTTAAACTAGGGTTGACCACATTCAACGAAGTAGCTTGACACACAAAATCACTTGCATTATTGTTATCGACAGTACCTATTCGAGAAATACTGAATGGGTTACCGGTTCCGTTCGAACCACATGCTGAAGGAAAGCTATTTCCAATCCATTCTGAACCTAGTGTGATGGAAAAACCATTAATCGTAGGATTAAATCCTGCCAATTGAGCATTTGTCCAACCCCAAGCAACAAAATCTACCACATTACCTGCGTCATCAATAATGATTGCCCAACCGTTGTTTCCTGGATTCCAAAGAATGTTACTTCCCCAATAATTTGGCTGGCTGGAAACATCTGTTCTACTCAAAATAGAACATGGAGTAAACTGCGAAGGCAAATTCCATATTGTACCATTTACAGAGTTAATCGTTCCATAACTTGAACTTACTGCCGCTACCCACCCAGTGGTATTCACATTCACAGAATACAAATTGGACAGTTCCAAGTAGTCTGCGGAAGAAGCACCTGGGAAACCTCCCAAACCACACTCCGTAATCAAAACAGATCCAAGGGTCGAACTTGTTACAGATCCCTGAACACTCACATACAATGTGGTGTCTTGAGTCAACGGTCCTGTTGTTATAGATGGGGATGATCCGATTAGATTTCCACCTGTTGCTGCGTCATACCATTGATAAGAACCAGTCGAACCGCTCGCAGTTAACGTAGTCGATGAATTCGTACAAATAAAGGTGTTTCCTGTTACCGTTGGCTCTTCAAGAACTTCAAATGTAAAGTTTTCTTGGGCCACAGACGCTGGGCAAAAGCTACATCTCGCGAAAACTGTATAATCAGTAGTCACTGTAGGAGAAGCGGTAAATGTAGCGTTCGTGCTCCATGCCTGAACAACCGTGGCGCCTTGTGTAACTTGGTACTCCCAATTTCCTGTGCAAGCTCCAAAAGCATTAAAATTTGTCGTTCCTGAGTCATTTTCACATACCAAAACAGAATCTGGAAGAGGCTGGACAGAGTTTGTTATACACTGAGCGAAACCATCATTTGATAGAAATGTGAAGCAGAAGAAAGAGAGTAATAGAATTCTATAGTACATCATAATAGTTAGTTGATAGACTGAATAAAGTCAAGATCTTGTTGAAACATAGCGTAGTTCATTCCAAGTACAGTCGCTTGATCAACGAGCGCCTGAACTGAGGCAATATTCGCAGAAATGTTGGATGTATTTCCTTGATTGATCAAATCATACACAGCGCTGATCTCTGTGATCAAACTCGTTGCAATCACAATCGTTTCTTCTTGTTTCGGATGGTCGATGTGATACGGTTGATCTTCGCAAATCTGCTCAACATTCATGGTACATTGAATAGATGTTGGGCTTTGAGCGAACAACATGAATTGACTAAAAAGAATGAGAATGGAAGTAAGTAAGGCTCTTTTCATAAATCTTAATTTGTTTCGACCCATGAAATCTTTCCAACTGTTTGGTTCCAAAACAGTTCATAGGCAGTAGACTATTTGTTTTAGTGATGAATCAAGAAATTTCTTATTCAACATACCTAAGGCGTTAAATTTAATCAAATGGTTGCTTATTGCATCGAAAGAAACATGAGAAAAGTTTGAAATTGAACAATTTACATACAAATTCAACTTTTTTTCACCAAACATCGTTCGTTCGACCCTTTTTTACGCATTTTACTGAACTCGATTATCGTCAAAAGTGCTAACTTGACCAAAAATTGACGTATGGACTTAGCCATTAACATCCTTATCGGCGTAATTGCCCTTCTTCATTGTTACATCCTCTGGTTTGAAATGTTTGCGTGGGAGACACTTGGGAGAAAAGTATTCAGTAGTTTCCCGAGGGAATTATTCTCTCAAACAAAAGTCATGGCTGCCAATCAAGGGCTCTATAATGGATTTCTCGCTGCGGGATTGATTTGGACGTATTTTATTCAGGATGATATCTGGCGAGACAATGTTGCGCTATTCTTCCTTTCTTGCGTTGCTATTGCTGGAATCTTCGGAGGGTTCACTGCGGATAAGAAAATAATTTTAGTGCAGACAGTACCTGCTCTGGTAGTGATCGCACTGCTCTTACTGAAATAAGGAATCGAACTAGTTTCGACTTGTTCCTTCTCCTTCTGGATATGGAGATTTGTACGTCGCAACGAAATCTTCCCACTTCATGGGGTTTTCAGAATCATACGCTTCAAAAAACTCAACAATCTGTAGAAAATCTTTAGCTACTCGATAACCAGCCACTGCTGTTAAATTTTGCAGTTCTTCGCTCAGAAAAATGTAAGTCGGGTATGACATCTTGCCTCCCATTAATTCAGCTGGGAGCTCATGGTAACCTCTTCTTCCGTTGGGAACAAATTTATATGTTCGCTCGCCAATTTGAATATCTTCCTTGTACTCACCATCTAAGCTTACCGCGTAGAAATTCTGGTTTATATGTTCAACAACTAATGAGTCCGAAAAGGTAGTTGCATCCATTCGCTTGCACCATCCGCACCAAGTTGTCCAAACATCAATCACCCATTTTTTTGGTTCCTCTTGATGCAAAGCAAAAGCTTCCTCAAAGGTTATCCAGTTAATTTTTGGTGAGTCCGAACTTCCTTCTGAAGTCGCTTGTGTTCCGTGTTGCGCGAACGCAAAAGAGACGGTTAGTAAGAGTGTCGCAAGGGTAAGAAATCGTTTCATGTTCTTTTGTTGAATTCTAAAATTAAGATAATGCAAAGAATATTCCAATTATAATGATACCGACCACTTTGAATTAATTGTATATTCGTAAACGTGAAAATCACCACCATCATAGTGTTATTCGGGTCCTTGTTCATCTTGACCGCGTGCCCTGGAAACAGTTATCAATCAGCCCTCGAACGCATTCAGGAAAACGGAATGGACTTTCCAGATCTTCAATCAAAGCGTTACGGTTCAGTTAAGTTTCAATTGTCGAATTTATTTAGTCCAGACTATGGAATGGACTATACTCTGCTAGATAACGCTCGAGGATTTGTGATTTACGACATGGATGTTCACTTTAGCGTTGAACGTTTTGAAAGCGATGATGTCGAAATGATCCAATTTTCATTCGATGATGAGATTCCAGCAATAGACGCAGTTCACGACAACTATATTTTGAAGCGAGAATCTTCTTTATATAATGGTGACACGGGAATCAAAAAAGAGCTACCTAATTCAGTAAACTTCCCAGGGTATGTTCAGGTGATCGAAGGAGCCACGAGCAGCTACTTGGATAACTTATCCTATTTCACAGCTACTCTCAACATTAATGGAGAGTTTCATGTATTTCAGTTGATTGGTAAAGGTGAAAATATGGGGTACTTGTACGACGACTTCATTGATATTTTATCATCTGTCAAACTATAAGGTTCGAATGAAACCTCAGGACTTTCTAAGATCATTTAAACAAACCTTCGAGTTTGGTTTACCGGGAGAAGAGGCACATCAATTGCTTATGCCCCTGAAGCGACCTCTATCAAGTGTCGCAAAGGCAAAAACCCTAAATTATCGAGAATCGGCGGTTGGAATAGTACTACATCCTTTTAATGATTCCATCAATTGTATTCTGATTCGCAGACCTTCATACGAAGGTGCACACAGCGGCCAAATCAGTTTTCCAGGAGGAAAAAGAGATTTGGATGACATCGATTTAGAATTTACAGCGAGACGAGAGTGTCGCGAAGAGATCGCTTTGCCACATGAACATGCCGATTTGATTCACCCATTGACAGAAGTATTCATTCCAGTATCTAAATTCTCGGTGCAGCCTTATGTATTCTTCACAGATAACCTTCCTGATCTTACACCTGATGATCGTGAGGTAGAAGAAATTATTTCATTCGATATTTTCGACCTTATTCGACACACCAAAATCCCGCAGACTTCCATTCCTATTAACGCAGGCTTCACGATGAAAGATGTTCCGTATTTCGATATTCACGGGCACATCGTTTGGGGAGCGACAGCAATGATGTTGGCTGAAATGAAGGTGCTATTGGAAAGGATGTAAATCCATTTCCGTAAATTAGTTTCATGAGTCAAATTTCCAGAAGAAAATTCATTCCATTAGTAGGAACCGCGATTGTGGGTGCGGCAGCTTTATCCATGAATAAAGAATCAAAGAACGTACTCGTCTCGCCTGCTCCAATTCTTCCGAAACGTCTTAAAAAAGGAGATACGATTGGTATTGCTGCCTCAGCTGGTCCTATTCGAAATCGAAAAGAAGTAGACGAATTTCAGGAGGTTCTTCGTCAACTTGGATATCAAATAAAGCTGGGAAAAAATGTCTTCGGTAAAGAAGGATATTTTTCTGCCAAAGATGAAGATAGAGCTGATGAATTTATGGAACTCATCCAGGATGATGGCGTGGATGGAATTTTCTTTATTCGAGGTGGATGGGGATGTGCGCGTTTTCTTGACTTGTTGGATTATGGTGTAATTGCTCAAAACCCAAAGGTGATTATGGGATTCAGCGACATTACTGCACTGCTCAATGCCATCACGCTTCATTCGGGAATTGTCACGTTTCACGGACCTGGCGGAAATTCGACATGGAACAAGTACAGTGTCGATTACATTACGCGCCTGCTTCGAAATGGTGAACAAGTGCTTTACAAAAATGGGACGAATGATCATTCCATTCATACCTATTCGTCAGGAAAAGCAGAGGGAATGTTCTTTGGGGGGAATTTATCCGTTCTCTGTGGAATGGTCGGTTCGAAGTATTTGCCTGATTGGAACGATAAGGTTCTTTTTCTGGAAGATGTAGGTGAGGAACCCTACCGCATTGATCGTATGTTGACGCAATTGAAATTGGCAGGTGTTTTCGGTCAAATTTCTGGATTGGTATTAGGGAACTTTAGACAATGTACGCCTGAAGAACCTGATCGTTCATTTACATTAGAAGAGGTGTTTGAGCAGCACTTTTCAAAAGTACAGTTCCCCGTTTTTTACGGTGCTCAAATTGGGCATATTCGCAATAAGTTTACTGTTCCTGTTGGTGTTAGGGTGAGAATAGATGCTGATTTAGGAACGATTGAAATGTTAGGACGGGCGACGGAATAGTTCGCTACTTCCCGTTGATTACGACGTGGAAGAGAACTTTCTCTCGATGTGGACTCTCTACTTTATTGTACTTTACTTGCTTTCCAATTTCATGACCAATTCGGTTGATTATGCCCTGATCGGTTGTCGTTGTTTTTGACTGAAGACATTCGAAACGAATCACATTTCCCTTCCAATCAATCCACAACCAATAGCTCAATTTGGTAGTTTGATCCACCTCGATATGATCAATCTTAAGTTGAGTTGTACGAATTCTTTCTGATCGTGCACTTTTCGAAGTACCTTCTCCAGACCCCATCCCGTTACTGAAAATGTCAAAATTTGAGCTTTCTTCTCCTCCATCGAAGAAAGGATCACTCGATTGAGTTAAACCGGATTCTACCCGATCGGAAGGTTCATGCTGGCGCCTTTTCGGCTCTGCATCCTTTCCTTGGTTGATCTTATTGCTCAATGCATCATTTTCCGCACGTAATTCGATATTCTGTGCATTCAACTCATCAATTTGATAGATGTACCCCTTCATGATTTCCCTCAATACTTCATTTTCCTTATTGAGTTTTTTGATGGATAAACGTACACTTTCGATCTGCTCTTCTGCCGTTTTCGCCAACATCAAATTTGCATCAGAAATAGAATCCAACTGGTGCTGTAAGATTTCAATTTGCTTTTTCTTCGATTGAGAAAAGGAATTAGCCGCGATCAACAAGAGACCGCCTAGTAGTATGCATTTCATTTATGATCGTTTAGAATCGTACTCTAGCAAAACCAAATGCTGCCGAAATACTGTTCGATCCATCAACAAAGAACGTTAACGCATCACGCGAAGAGATTCCACATTCGTACGTTCCTCCGCCAAATACAAAGTTGACTCCAACGGGAATGTTGTGCTTGTAAATTCCTCCTCCAAGATAACCTGCGCTTAAATGCAACCATTTCAATACGCGAATTTCACCACCTAAGGAGATGACTGGATTTGATAAACTTCCTGGGTTATCCTGATTAAATGGACCAACGATGTCCATTCCAAGATGGATACGCTGCCCGAGTTGCAAGCTGGCTCCCAGTCGATAGGTGGCGGCATTACGAAGGGTGTACTTCTCTTCTCCCACTAGGTTGAATATACCTCCATCTTCCAATAGGCTGTATACTGAATTAGTCACATCATAATTGGCAAGGCCAGCGATATCCATATTAGCAACAAGTGTGTCGCTGACACTGTATACGTTACGCGTATAGGTAACGGAACCAATATTGTTCACTGCTGCAGCCAATCTCAATTTATTAAACAATATCGCACTTACTGAAAGATCAATTCCGTATCCGCTTCCTACTGGTTTCGGGATGGCACCAGATGCGGTAAAGTTGGATGGATTGGAATTAGCGATAGCGCCGTAATCGATATCATAATTTGGATTGAATGAAGAGTAGATGTAGAATTCGTCATCATTTACCTCCACATTAAACATAGCCATAGACTGAATGAAACGCCCACCAATACCTGCGTACAACATGAACGTAGAGTCATTTCCGAATACTTTTCTTCCATATCCGAAATTGTAATGACGGTTCCAAGCAAATCTGATTTCTGTACCATTCATGAAATCACGCAGTCCAAGTGGAACGCTTGCTGAACCTTGAATAATAGCGTTTAATGTATCTTGAGACAAGGTTCCAGTGTTGGCAATGTTCGAAGTGTCTACTCCAAAAACAACTGTCAACGAATCAAAATACGAAGATGCTCTTCCGTTAAAAATCAAATCTGTCGTGTTCTCGTTCAGGCGAGAGTACCATGTGTAGTTCTCGGAAATATTGAAGGCAAACCCTCCTAACTTCTCTGATTGAAACGAGAATCCGAGCCAGTTAAAGTTCATATCCATTGCAATCCCAGTATTCAGGTAATCTTGCGCATACTGACGCTGTGCCTGCCAACCCGCTGTATCCACGCCATTTCCAGAGGCACTTTGTCGCACCGATTTAAACAACTGTTTCAACTTATCGGCACTCAACGAATCTGAATAAAATCCTAAATTGAACTCCGAACTTCCCGTAGTAAATTTTTTATCGTATTCATTTCCCCAACCCAAAGCGGAAGAATTAATCCCGAGTGAGTGGTAATCTGTTACGAAAGTCGTAGCAACTCCTTTCCCAACTGCTGGATAGGCAATACCCTGAGTTTGAGCATGAAAATCAAAAGAAAAGAAGAATAGAAAGGCGAATAAGATAGTTATGGCTTTCATACGAGTTGTTTAAAGTTTAATCTAATGTACGAAGCTATGGTCAATTCTGAAATTTTTTGTTGTTTTTTTGATGGAGAATGTGAAATTGAACTGTTGCACTTCGACTCCGCTCAGTGCGCGGATTGGGATAGGATTTGTGCACTGAGCGGAATCGAAGTGCAATTACAAACCATTATAAAATCAAAAAGAGGAACAAATTTGTTTGAAACTTCTTCCTCTTTCTGCTAAACCATGCTAAAACTATAAAACCCAAAACAAATAATCTAACCGTTTGTTATGGATGAGTCAAATATAGATTTTTATCTCGTCCCAGCAATGAACAAAATGTTAAAAAAACTTTAAATCGGCATAAAATTCCGATGAATTGACATTTTTCCTCGATTAACCGAGAACAACGTCCAAAATCATCATCAACAAAAAACCGATAATGAAGCCCATTACTCCGACATCTGTATACTTATCTCTTTGAGTCTCTGGGATTACCTCTTCGACCACTACGTAAATCATTGCTCCAGCCGCAAATCCAAGAGAATATGGAAGCATTGGTTCGAATGAAGTTACTGCCCATGCCCCCAGAACACCTGCTATGGGTTCAACGACTGCGGATAATTGGCCGTACCAAAAACTTTTCCAGCGGGACACTCCCTGTCTTCGCAAGGGCATGGAAACTGCAATTCCTTCCGGAAAGTTCTGAATTCCGATTCCAATGGCTAGGGTAATTGCTACACCTACCATGTGTAAATCTCCGCCAGCGGCACCAAAAACCACCCCTACTGCCAATCCTTCAGGAATGTTGTGCAGGGTAATCGCCATGACTAATAAGGTCGTGCTTTTCCAATTCGTATCGATTCCTTCCTTCTCATCTTCTCTAAAGTTGATGTGCAAGTGAGGGAGCAGTTTGTCCATTCCAAACAGGAATATGGCGCCAATCAAAAAACCTACAGAAGCGGGCATTACCTCCCAACCTCCGGACATTCCGCTCTCTTGTGCAAGATCAATTGCTGGAATCAATAGACCAAAACAGCTTGCCGCTACCATTACTCCCCCAGTGAAACCAAGCAATGCATCCAAAATTGAACGGCGCATTGTTTTAAAGAAGAAAACCGTAGCAGCGCCAGCGGCAGTTAAGAACCACGTAAAGCAGGTCGCATAGAATGCCGCTAATACGGGATCTAACTCAGCAAAATATTCTATTAACTCCTTCATTTTCTTATTTGATCACACAAATTTAACAAGAATTCCATCTCAAGCACTTAGCGCTTTGCAACGAATCATTACCTTTGCACCGAAAAAAAAAGTCAAAACAAAAGAAAATGGCAACAAACAGAACGTTTACAATGTTGAAGCCTGATGCGATCGAAAACGGTCACATGGGGAAAATCATCGATATGATTATCGGAGCTGGATTCGGTATCAAAGCTCTTAAATACACACAACTTACTGAAGAGCAAGCAAAAGAATTTTACGCGGTTCACGCAGAGCGTCCGTTCTACGGAGAATTGGTTGAGTACATGACTTCTGGACCAATCATCGCTGCAATCCTTGAGAAGGATAACGCAGTTGCTGATTTCCGTGCATTGATCGGAGCAACAAACCCAGCAGAAGCAGCTGAAGGAACAGTTCGTAAATTGTACGCTGAGTCAATCGGACGTAACGCTGTTCACGGATCTGATTCTGATGAGAACGCAGCAATCGAAGGAAACTTCCACTTTACAGCTGAGGAGATTATCTAATTTCGATTTGATAGAATATTAAAAGAGGTTTCATCCCGATTATTATCGGGAGAAACCTCTTTTTTTTGTGGTGTTGAAAACTGAATACGATGTATTATGTATCTGAATTCAAAAAAGTGCTTGTGCCAATTAATCTAGTGTATTACTAATCGCTCTGTAAAGATGGCGCGATGATCAGCCTTTCGTGTTAATCGTAACAGGTAAACACCCGCACTCAAGTCATTTCGTTTCATGATCATTTGATCTCCAACAATTGATTCGTGACGCTGGACTATTTCTCCCAACACATTAACAACCTGAACTACGTATTCATTATTTAATTCTCTTCCAAAGTCAATCGTTGTCTGACTATTGAATGGATTCGGTCGTATAGATAGGTTTGAAAACAAGTCTTCGTGAATTCCTAAACAACCGCTAACAGAAATATAGGAAGAGTCAATACTTGAACAACCAACCCCATCGATGTACGAATAGTAAATAACATGTGTTCCAATCCCTGCAAGTGATGGATCAAACAGTCCTCCTGCTACTCCGGTTCCTGAATAAGTACCTCCAGAAGGAACCCCATTAGGTAGAGAAATTGGCTGACTATATGTACACAACGAGTCATCCGAGAAATCATCCAAGGAAACTATTGGAATCGGATTAACGATTAGGTCTTGTGTCAAAACAGAATCGCACCCGAAGGTCGTACTCAAGGTGTCGAAATAAGACCCTGCGATGGATTGATACATTCCAAAAATTGCAATACTATCTCCAGCGCAAACTTCAACATCTGTCAGGGTTTGCATAGGCACTTGTGGGTATACGATCAGTGTCCTTTGAATCACAGAATCGCACCCAAATGTCGTAGTCAAAGTGTCGAAATAAGGTCCTGCAACGGATTGATATGCTCCAAAAATTGCAACACTATCTCCAGCACAAATTGCAACATCAGCCAGCGATTGTACGGGTACTTGAGGGTAAACGATAAGCGTCTTTTGAATCACAGAATCGCACCCAAATGTCGTAGTCAAAGTGT
>JBGCDF010000023.1:0-2823 GCA_045105095.1 Crocinitomicaceae bacterium
ATTTGCACCTGAAGCTGAAAAACAAATGAAAAGACAAACGAAAGTATCTGAATTCCAACCTATCTTGAGCATATTGTTGCTGTTGATTTTCGGTTTCTGTCTTTCAGAATCCTATGGAAATGTTCCATTGCATGAGTGGACGTCAACTAGAGAAGAAACAACTGGAATTAACGAATCTGCAAGCGGAAGGCCACTGAGCGGCGTTGAAGTGGACGAATCGGGTAACCTCCGACTGAAATCCCCCGAAAACCTCACTACGTGGATTTTCGAAGATGGAACGTTTATCCCGATGGCAAAGCTCAAGGGAGATAAGGCATATTCGATTATTACTGATCATCTTGGAACACCGATTGAGTCGTATGATGAGGAGGGAGAGAAGGTTTGGTCACGTGAACTAGGAATTTACGGGCAAACGAGAAAAGAATCAGGAGAAGAGAATTTTATTCCATTCCTCTATCAAGGGCAGTATTTAGATACTGAAACAGAACTTGCTTACAACAGATATCGGTACTATTCTCCTGAGAGTGGAACGTATGTGAGCCAGGATCCGATTGGGTTACTCGGTAGAATGCCGAATATGTATAGTTATGTCGAGGATCTAAATATTTTAACCGATCCTTATGGATTGTCTTCCGCCTGCAGCAAGGCTGATAACGCAAGTGATTTGGAGTTGTTAAAGCCTGGAACTAAGCAATGGGATAAGGCGGTCCAGGACATAAAGGCATCCAAAGGTCATGGAAATAACTATCGAGTAGCTAATCAAAAGGACGCCAAAAGACTTTTAGATGAGGCGAAGCCGAATACGATGCATAGTAAGCCACATGCAAGAGGGAAAAAGAAGACTCCGTATAGGCATGAATATCATCGGTCTGATGCTGAAGGTTATATGCCAGAAACAAATTTAAATCATGATTTAGAGCATATTAAATGGACAGATTACAGATATGGAAAAGCCGATGGACACATCTTCTATGACAGCTGGATTTAATTCAGTCAAACTGCCTAGCGCAGTATGGAACTTTTTACTGGAAAGTATGTCGTTAAGATTAGCGAAAAAACTAAAAACAGATTCTATTGTAGATAACAATCAAATTTGGACGATGATTCCGAACGAGGAAAGACAATGGATTGAGATTGAACGACTGGAGGATTCCATTTTTTCAAAAAAACAAAATTTCTTGGGCTTAGATTTTAATTCGGATAATCCGCTTTTAGCAAGTGGTAAATTTTGGATGGATATGCTTCTTGATGCTGAAGGGAATGATTTAACTCTGAAAACAAGAAATATATATATAGTTGATCTGAAAATGGATTTTTTCCTGTTCTACATTGAGGGCAATGGACTTTTGGTTTATGGAAAAGACCAATCAGTTCTATTAAGAAAGTGAAGGTTGTATTGAGTGGTTCAACAGGTACTCAATACACTGATAATGTACACCTATATTCTTAGTTTTTTAGAGAATGAAAAAAAAAGGATTGAGTATCACAGCGATAATGGCGAAATTTGGATGGGAAAAGACAGTTTAGAGCTACACCTAGTGATTATCTCGGAAAGCATGGTATGGGAAGCCCGGTGGTTCCTGGACAACGACATGTTCACTTAGAATTTTTAAGACCGACGGGCAGTGGTAATCATGTTGTAACAAAAAATGTCCATGTACCAATCACGTGTGGATAAATCAATTTTTATGTGTTAAATGATTTTAGTAAGAAAGACAGATAGAACCGCGATAAATGTTTACTTAGATGAAGATGGGGTTTTTTCTTTAAGAAATGGCCTTGAAATGGATGTCTTTGAGTTTCATTTAGACTCTCGGTCCTTAGGCTTTAAAAGTAAAGTACTTAATAAATTAAAGTTCGTTTTATCCGAGAATGATTCAGTAAAACAGGCCAATGGCGAGCTCACCTTAGAAATTGACAGAGATGATTTGGATTATCTGAAATTTAAATTGGACCAGTATTTTGAGGATCTCGATTTCATCCCAGAAGAACTGTTTACGCTCAAAAATAAAGGAAATTCGATATATTTTTTTCTCACCAAGATTGAATACCTCATTACTACAAAGCGGGATAGTTGAATTCGCACATTTCGATAATGGTCCAACTTGCACTTTTTTGTCTTTAACAAACTGAAGCACAATCATGAGACAGTTCGATGAACTACCGCAAATTTGCATGTTCAATATGTCAAATTTGTAAATTGTTTCTTAATAGTGATCTTTTGACTTCATTTCAAACCTTGTGGTTCATCCAATAGCTATCGAATTTGCACCTGAAGCTGAAAAACAAATGAAAGAACAAATGAAAGTATCTGAATTCCAACCTATCTTGAGCATATTGTTGCTGTTGATTTTCGGTTTCTGTCTTTCAGAATCCTATGGAAATGTTCCATTGCATGAATGGACATTTCAATTAGAAGAAACCAACGAAACGGAAAGCGGAAGACCACTTAGCGGCGTTGAAGTGGACGAATCGGGTAACCTCCGACTGAAATCCCCAGAAAACCTCACTACGTGGATTTTCGAAGATGGAACGTTTATTCCTTCCGATAGCTATCGGAAGGCAAAGCTCAAGGGAGATAAGGCGTATTCTATCATTACTGATCATCTTGGAACACCGATTGAGTCCTATAATGAAGAAGGGAAGAAGGTTTGGTCAAGAGAACTCGGAATTTACGGGCAGACAAGAAAAGAGATTGGGGAAGAGAACTTTATTCCGTTTTTGTATCAGGGTCAGTACCTCGATTCTGAAACTGATCTTGCGTACAACAGGTATCGTTATTACTCTCCTGCAAGTGGAACGTATGTAAGTCAGGATCCGATA
>JBGCDF010000024.1:0-5095 GCA_045105095.1 Crocinitomicaceae bacterium
GTAATGATTTCGGGGCATTCTGGAGTAGGGAAGAGTACGTTGATCAACGCTATTGATTCTGAATTGAACATTCGAACTGGCGAGATTTCAAAATCGCATCAACAAGGTCAGCATACTACCACCTTCGCTGAGATGCATAAAGTCTCAACGGGTGGATACATTGTCGATACACCTGGAATTCGAGCCTTCGGAATCGTTGATCTGGAGAAAGAAGCCATGTCACATTACTTTCCTGAAATGCGCGAACGTATGCATGAGTGCAAGTTCAACAATTGTCAGCACATGAATGAACCACATTGTGCGATTAAAGTTGCCGTGGAATCAGGTGAAATATACGAGAGTCGATACGCGACCTATTTGCAATTGATGGAGGAAGATCAAAACGAAACCTACCGCAAAAACATTTTTGGATGAGAGTATTGATTCAACGTGCGAGTGAGGCATCAGTGAAAATTTCTGGCAAAATCCATGGAGAAATCAACCGTGGATTAGTCGTTCTCTTGGGAATAGAAACCGAGGATACTCAGGATGATATCCAATGGTTGGTTCGAAAGCTAATTGCACTGCGAATCTTCTCCGACGAAGATGGGAAAATGAATGATTCCATTGCTGATGTCAACGGAGAGTTTTTGGTCATCAGTCAGTTCACCTTGCACGCCTCAACGAAAAAGGGAAATCGCCCTAGCTACATCAAAGCTGCTCGCCCCGAAGTTGCGATTCCCTTGTACGAAGAATTTATTCGAATTTTGCGAAAAGAATCGAACTTGAAGGTGGAAACAGGTGAGTTCGGAGCGGATATGAAAGTTCAGTTGATTAATGACGGGCCCGTTACTATTTGGATGGATTCAAAAAATCGAGAATAAGAAGAATTTAGCATCATGGAAATCAAACAAGCTCAAAAAATTGTCGACGATTGGATCAAAGAATTCGGAGTGCGCTACTTCGATGAGTTAACGAATACCGCTATGCTCATGGAAGAAGTGGGTGAGGTCGCGCGCATCATGGCGCGCCGCTATGGCGAACAAAGTGAGAAGGAAAGCGACAAAAACAAGGATCTAGGTGATGAAATGGCAGATGTCATGTTCGTATTAATTTGTTTGGCGAATCAAACAGGAATCGATCTGGAGGAAGCACTCAGAAAAAACCTGGATAAGAAAACGAAGCGCGATTCCACTCGTCACAAAGACAACCCCAAATTAGGCTAGTATGAAGTTCGTTTATCTCTTTTTACTCACACTAATAACTCTTTCTTGTTCGGAAGAGATTGGAACTAGCGAAACGAGCTTAGATGAACAGCCAGAAATTGCGGAAATTTCTTCCACGTCCATTGTCATTTTAGGGACTACTCAGGATGCCGGCTTTCCTCAAGTTGCCTGTAAAAAAGATTGCTGTAAAGATGTTTTCGGGCATCCAGAGCTTCATGGAATGGTGTCTTCATTGGGCTTAATTGATGTTCCGAACAGAAAGACCTACATATTCGATGCAACACCTGATATCGTGGATCAGATGAAATCGCTGACGGCTCGTGAAACGCGAAGAGAAAATGAATTTGTAGACGGCATTTTCCTCACGCATGGACACATTGGACATTACACAGGTTTGATGTATCTCGGAAAAGAGGCAACAGATGCTGACAAGGTTCCCGTGTACACCATGCCAAGAATGAAAGACTTTTTAACGAATTCCGGTCCATGGAGTCAGTTGGTTTCTCGTGAGAATATTGAATTGAAAGCAATGCAAGATCAGATTTCTGTTAAGTTATCTGATGAGGTGAAGGTGACACCATTTCTGGTTCCTCACCGCGATGAGTTCTCCGAGACAGTCGGTTTTTTCATTGAAGGCCCGCAAAAAACAGCATTATTTATCCCAGACATTGATAAGTGGGAGCGCTGGGATAAAGACATCGTAGAGCAAATCAAAGAAGTAGATTACGCCTTCCTCGATGCTACTTTTTTCAGTGGAAAAGAAATCAATAATCGCGAGATTTCGCAAATACCACACCCCTTCATTATCGAAAGCTTTGAAACCTTCAAGGACCTGAGCGATGAGGATAAAGAGAAGATTGTGTTCATTCACTTTAATCATACGAATCCCGTTTTGAACCCTGATAGTGAGGAGTCGAAGGAGGTGTTGGATAAAGGGTATAGAATTGCGAGAAGAGGGGATGTTTTTGCGTTGTGATCTAACACTGAACTCATTTCATATCATCAGGACGACCACCTAACCCTTCAAGGAATATTCCTCAAACCTCAATCTCCTTTAACAACTCAACCACCTTTTTATCAATTGGAAAAGTCATCATTTCAGTAGTTAAATCCGCTATCCGAACCCATCGAAATTTTTCTCCTTCTTCGCTCAAAGGAACTTCATGGTCGGATACTGGAACGTCGTCAACTTCGACAAAAGCACCATAGTAAAAGCTGATTAACTGATCCGTCTCACGAAAAGCGGATGCCTGAAAGAAATCATTCACGTAAAACAATTCGCCGATTTCGGCTTCTACTCCTAATTCTTCCTTGATTTCGCGTTTCAAGCAATCGGCAAGCCCTTCACCGAACTCCAATCCGCCGCCAGGGAACTTTGTGAATGAAACGCCGTTTCTGCGTTCATCCGAAACCAAAACGTCACCACTGGAATTCATGATGATTCCATACACGCGCAGATTGTACCGATCCGTCATCACTTCGCTAAGATTGAAGCGATATTTGGTTTGAAGTATAATTCAGACTTCAGTACTTTTCCGTCTTCACGGTAGATTGGCTTCCCGTCTTTGTCCAGTTTACTCATGTTCGAACGCTGAATCTCTTCGAAAACCTCTGCAATTTTGTGCTGCATTCCATGCTTAAGAATCGTTCCGCAAAGGATATATAATTGATCACCAAGTGCATCGGCAACCTCTACTAAATCACCATTCTTTGCCGCCTCCATATATTCATCATTCTCCTCTTGCATGAGTCGGTGACGTAATTCAATGTCTGCCGTGGAAAGGTCTACTGTAGGCTCGTAATTATTAGAAATCCCGAAAGAATCATGGAATTTTTCTACTGCTGAAATCGTATCTTTTAGTGTCATTTGAAGTCGTTTTAGTCAAAAATAGTAGGAATTCATGAACGGATGCACGGATTGTGGACTATCCAAGAATTTGTTGAAATCTTGTTAGTTTTGAGAGATGAGGTTCAATCTGGGAGATGGTGTCTTTTATTCGAAGTGGGAAAGGATTTTTTTCGCGATTGGGGCGGGGATTGTACTCACAGGGATTATCTTAAAATATAACGGCTATCATGTTTCTTGGTACTTCCTGATTGTTGGAATTGTGATAGCGCTGACTTCTTATTTTATCGGATTTTTTTCAAATGATGAAGATCAGGATGACAATGGCAATGATTTGGATTTAATCGATCGTTAAGCGTTACTTCTTCAGAAAATAGCATTCTCATATCATGAGATCACTTTATTTCTTCCTTCCTGTTGTGCTTTTTGGCTGTGTGAATGCTCAGCAAGAACCTAACAAACCGATAGGCTCATCAACCGAGACTTCAATAGATTCATCGTTTATCGTTCCGAAGGAATTCGTTGCGAACCGCTTCGACTATCCAGTTGGAAAACCCAATGCTGAAGGATACTTCAACGCTCAGAAGTTTGGGCGGAACTACCATCTTGGTGACGATTGGAATGGACTCGGTGGAGGTAACTCAGATCTTGGTGATCCCGTTTATACAATAGCAAGCGGATACGTTACCTATGCAAAGGATCATAACGATTCGTGGGGAAATGTCATTCGAATTACGCACTACCTTCCCGATAGCTCTCAGGTTGAATCACTGTATGCGCACTGCGACAAGATGCTCGTTAAGGAAAATCAGTGGGTTTCCATCGGAGATCAAATTGGTACAATTGGGAACGCACATGGAAACTATAAGGCTCACTTGCATTTGGAATTACGCGACGAAGTTGGACTACTAGTGGGAGGTGGGTACAGTCGGGAAACGCAAGGTTATATTGATCCCACAGCATTCATTGAGGCGAATAGGGTAGTTTCAGAAACGAACTAAATGCTAACTTTGAGTTGACTTAATCCATCAATAATGCGACTCAGATTCATTCTTTTTTTATTCCTTCCTCTAATATTAGGAAGTTGTTTTAGTTCTGCGATTATGCAGACAGCAAAGCCCACACCTGTCGGAACGCTGGAAAGAAGTGGTGGGATTTCTGGTTATGTGGACCATGGCAATGTATATCCAAGTTTCGATGGAATGTTGAGAACGGGAATTTATGAAAAGGCGGATATTGGTTTGGCCTATTCGTTAGGAACCCTCGGACATTTGAAGCTTGATTTTAAACATCAACTATATGCATCACCAGATCGAAATTGGTTTTTGAGTGCGGGAATTGGTGTCGATGGAATTTGGTCTGAAGAGATTTTGGGACCGACGAACCAAGATATTGGGTTGACCTTACCGTTATATTTTTCGTTTAATCACAATGGGAGTGTTACTCCATACTTTGCGCAAAGAGCTACACTTGGTTTAACAGATGTCGGCACACTTTCACAATATGGAAAAGCACCAGAACTTGAAGTGTTTGATTTGAATCACGATTGGTATTACTCCGGAGGCGCTGGAATTCGTTGGGGAGAAAAGAACGTTCGTTGGTTCGCTGAGCTATCGTATGTTTTTCAATTTAACCGAGTATATTTTAACGATGTGTTCATTAACGGGCAAGGAATGCAAGAAACTAGTCCTTACAAAGGAATAACTAGAAGTGGCACTGCTCAGTTAGCTGTGGGGTTGTTTTTCGGGAGATAGGGCTCAGACCACGAAGGGTTTAACCACAAAGACACGGATCAACCTGTGGTTGATGCACAAGGAATAGTCCTAATAAACAAGACTTCTAGCCAAAGCCAATCAATCGGATGTCACTTAGATAAAAGTAAAGAATCAACTACACACAACCTTGTGGGAGAACTCGATAGACTTGTGCCTTCATGGTCAAAAAAGTTACTAGCACATCCTGTGGGGTTGTTTTTCGGGAGGTAGGGCTCAGACCACGAAGGATTTAAGATCGGAAGAGCGGCGCGAAGGGAAAGAGTGTAGAA
>JBGCDF010000025.1:0-20280 GCA_045105095.1 Crocinitomicaceae bacterium
CTTGCTCTTCGATAGCAGAAACAATTGTTTTTTTTTTTTTTTTGATATCATCATATCTTTTCGCTTCATTTCGAATGAAAGCTACTTGAACCTCATCCAAACCACCCGTTTGCTCTTTTCGATAACGAGAAATAAACGGGATTGTCGCTCCACCTGAAAGTAAGCTTAACACATTTTTGACGCTTCTTTCTGAAAGCGTTGTTTGAGTTTGGACAAATTCTTGCTGTAACATATGATGAGATTGATGGCAAAAATAAAATTCTCGACGAATTCTATTCAGTTTTCTTATCTTCGATAACAAATTAATTTACATGAAATATTTACTCTTTACCCTTATCGTTGCAGGTACTATCGTAGCGTGTAGTCCAAAAACCACGGAAGTAGTTACGACAGTTGAAACAACTGAAGAAGTGGTAACTTCGAACGACGGTGACATGCCTACCGCGGACATCGGAGAAGGCAAAGTGGTCTTTTTGAAAAATTGTACGGGATGCCATTATGGTAACGGTCCTTCGGATGTGAAAACGATCCACAATTACTCGAAGTCACAATTTGAAGCGATCCTTCCAAAAATGTTCAAAAATGCTGAGTTGAATAAAGATCAATCTCGTCAGGTATCTGCGTACATCTATTGGGAATTGGAAAACTAAATCATCCATGAGAGGTTTTTTTCAACTTTTTGTTTTTGCCGCATTGATTGTTGGCGCTCAATCGTGTCGTACGACTTCTGAGGTCACTCAAGTAGACGAAACCGATATGATCAAAGCTGATATTGGCGAAGGAAAGGTCATCTACATGCGAGATTGTACGCGTTGTCATGAGCAAAAGAAAGTAGAAGATTTCACTCCTGCTCAATGGAAAAACATCTTGCCCCGAATGGTTATACAAGCACAACTCAACGATACCGAAAGTCGCCAGGTTAGAGCTTATGTCGATTGGGAATTAGAAAACGAGTAATCTTCTATCCGACGAACAATTGGAGGATGCCAACAATGGTAATTCACACACATGCATAACTCACTAAAGGGAATTCGCGTTATTGATGCTAGCACTGTTCTGGCAGGACCTTCAGTTGGAACATTCTTCGCGGAACTTGGTGCGGATGTATTAAAAGTTGAACATCCTAAACACCCTGACGTAACGCGCAGCTGGAAACTTCCTGCCGAAGAGTCAGATTCACCTGTTTCAGCTTATTTTTCCAGTATTAACTATTTGAAAGATTATACATCCTTGAACCTGAGGGATGAAACGGATCTCGAGGCCTTTCTCAATCATATTTCATCCGCGGATATTCTTATCACCAACTTCAAATACGGCGATGCAGAAAAGTTCGATATCACAGATGAAAAACTACTATCCATCAATCCAAAGCTAATCATTGGAAAAATCAATGGATATGGTTCGGAAGATGATCGCGTAGCTTACGATTTGATTTTACAAGCGGAATCGGGCTTTATGTCGATGAACGGAACACCAGAAAGTGGTCCAGTGAAAATGCCAGTTGCTATGATTGACGTAATGGCTGCGCATCATCTAAAAGAAGGAATTCTGCTCGCACTCTACGAACGGGAAAAGACGGGAAAAGGAAAATCCCTAAGCGTTTCTCTTTACGACGCAGCTTTGAGTAGTTTGGTCAATCAAGCTTCCAACTATTTAATGGCAGGGCATATTCCTCAACGAATTGGTAGCCTTCATCCCAATATTGCTCCATATGGAGAATTATTTGAGACATCAGATAATTTCATTATCACCTTCGCTATTGGCTCGAATGATCATTTTCTAAAACTCTGCATAGAACTGGATGCAGTATCTCTGGTAAGCGATCAACGCTTTTCAGAAAATCGCAGTCGTGTAATCAACAGAGTTGAACTGAAAGAGGCATTAACTCCATTGGTCGCTAAACGAACGTCAACTTCCATTTTAAGCGCTTTGCATAAGGTGAATGTTCCTGCAGGTCGAATCCAGAATTTGAAAGACGTATTTTCTTCAAAGAAGGCGCAATCACTTGTTCGCGAAGAAACGATTTCTGGAGTTCCCACCAAACGTGTAACATCAGTCGTATTTAAATGAGCATAGCAGTCCGAACACCGATTACGGCAAAAGAATGGGATGATTACTATGACCTACGCTATCGTATTTTGCGCGCTCCATTAGATCAACCTAGAGGATCAGAAAAGAATGATGGAGATGCCAGTGGCGTGCATTTCGCTTTGTATGAAAACGATGTATTAAAAGCTATCGCTCGTATGGATAAGGCTGATTCCACTACTCAGGTCCGATTCGTTGCTGTTGAGGAAAAGTCGCGCGGAAAAGGATACGGCAAACTCATCATGGAAGCGACAGAAAAAGCAGCCAAAGAACGTGGAGATATTGAAATGGTTCTGCATGCACGTGACTACGCCGTGGATTTCTACCTAAAACTGAACTACCAAATGATTGAGAAAAGCCATTTACTATTCGGCGTTCTTCAGCACTATAAAATGAGCAAGACTCTTTGAAATTATTACTTTCTGTTTTCAGTTTCTCGAACGTGTTTCATATATCCTGCATTCCTTCCAATAAAATATCCTGCTAGGAAAATCCCTGCTGGAACTATAAGTAATACGATTAACTGCCAAGGACCAAATACACCTAAAATCATACATAGTGGTTTTAAATTGAGATAGCAAGATACGATCATTCCCGGAACGAAACTCTGTTATTCAGCCTGAATTGTCGAATGATTGAAAATAACCATCCGCTATTTGACAGTACTTCAGCATTTCTTTAAGGAAAACAAGAGTAACTCAACATTATAGCTTTCTTATTCAAGTTTTGTCATTAAAATTTAAATAGAAAATCGCCTACTATTGCTTATCTTAAATAAGAAATTCACTAATTAAGTTTTTTATTTAAAATTTAAATAGAGAAACGTCTATTATTACTTATCTTAAATAAGAAATTCACTAATTAAATTATTTGGTTAAAATTTAAATAGTAAAACACCTGTTATTACTTATCTTAAATAAGACACAGGTTAATTATAAATACATCTAAAAATTAAATTATAAGTTTTTTATTTAAACTTTTGTTCTTATATTTAAATATGGAATCATTTAACGCAGGTCAATTCGTTAATCAAGGGACATATTCTTCCTTCCAGCCTAATTCAATCAATCGACATTGGAACTTAAAGGATATGGAGCTTTTGGATATGCTCGGACATGCCGATCGCTTAATTGGTAAGCTCGACATGTACTCAAAATACATTCCGAACATTGACCTCTTTATTGAAATGCACGTAACAACAGAAGCGACTCTATCCAGTAAGATTGAAGGAACTCGCACTAATATTGATGATGCTATCTTCGAAAAATCACGCGTAGCCGAGCACAAAAGAGACGATTGGCAAGAAGTTCAGAACTACATGACAGCTCTAAATGCCGCCATTAAACAACTAAATACGCTTCCATTTTCATCGAGGCTCATAAGAGATACTCATAAATCCCTGCTTCAAGGTGTTCGGGGTGAAATGAAACTGCCAGGTGAATTCAGGACTAGTCAAAACTGGATAGGAGGAGTTAACATCAATGATGCGACTTTTGTTCCTCCGATTCATTCAGATGTTCATACATACATGAGTGATATTGAACATTTCGTTCACAATTCAAGTGTACATTTTCCAGAGCTCCTTAAAATTGCCTTGATCCATTATCAATTTGAAACGATTCATCCTTTTCTGGACGGAAATGGACGCATCGGTCGTTTGATGATCCCTCTATACCTGATGGAGAAAAATATTCTGCATCAGCCAATACTCTACTTGTCAAAGTTTCTCGAAAAAAATCGCATGCTGTACTACGACGCCTTAATGAGGGTACGTTTGCAAAACGATATCACTAGTTGGTTCAAGTTCTTTCTTCGAGGGATTATCGAAACAACCGAAAGTGGAATCGAAACATTTGATAAAATCTTACAACTGGAAAAAAGCGTTAAACAGAAAGCACTTTCTTTTGGTTCCCGCGCCGAAAATGCACTCGCAATCATCATTGCTTTATTCAAGAAGCCTGTAATCGATGCCAAAAAAGTTGCGTTAATAACTGGACTTTCGATGCCTTCTGTTTATACCTTATTAGATGATTTGGAGAAGGCTCAGATTATTCAAGAAGCCACTGGAGCTAAGAGAAACAAGCTTTATATTTTCGATGATTACATCGAGTTGTTCAGGTAATTAAATTTGAGGTGTTGCCTTTGATAACAGTAATAGTGTAACAATAACCTCATCATAATTGTTCTACTTGTATGAAGAGACTTTCATTCGCTACGGCACTACTATTTAGTATCCTTTCTTGTCAGAAAAAACCCTTCTCAGGAGCGGTCGAAGCAACGTTCCATGATGCGACTGGTCTCAGCGGATGCGGAATGGTTATTGAACTACCTGATGGAAAATATATTGAACCAAGCAATTTGGAAGATTTCCCTATCATCCCACAGGACGAAGGAGAAATATGGGTGTCATATCATTTAAAAGAAGCTGGGGGATCTATCTGTATGATCGGCGATGTGGTGATCATCGATCGTATCACTACGAAATAACAATCGGAGCCTACTTTCGCTTTCGAATATTCTGATCGATTCGTTTGGATAGTAACTTGAACAGGAGCGCCCCTTCCTTATCCGAAACTTTTCTTCCCAGTCGGATTACTTTACCGAGATAATCAAATTCAAGTCTTTCACCACCTTTTACCCACGGAGAAGCTTCCCATATTGCTTGGAACGAACCTTCTTTCATTTCATGCAGTCGCATTTTTGAAATATTCTCAAGAAGATAACGCTTGGCAGTTCCGTACGTCCTAATGGATTTCTTATAAACAAAAGCTGCTTCATCTATTTTGATGAGCTCCTTCCCCCAGAGCAACCAGAAAAAAGATCTCCCAACACGAATAGCGTAGTAAGCCCAAAAGGCTAGAAAGATAAAAATGATAATGTTTTCTTGATCTGTAAGATCAAACGTAAAATACGACCAAATAACAGTCGCTCCGATTACGAGCCACATGGCAAACCATGCTCCCATTGCGGATTTTACCCAGCCTTTCGCCTCTGGATAAATCACCACGGTCATCTTCTGCTTGTCATCTATAAAACTGATACGTTCACCAATCCACTTCATGCCACAAAAATAACAAAGAAAAAGGGTGGGTCGTAATTAACGAGCCACCCTTTTTCACGGATCAATGTAAATTCTTATTCAATCACTAGACGCTTTGTCATGCGTTGTCCATTTACAGTTAATTCTACTAAATAAACACCTGCATTCAAATCAGCAGTATTTAATTGAATCGTCGATGAAGTTTCAACTGCACCATAACTACGAGATGCAATTTCCTTCCCTGACATGTCTATTAAACGTAGTTGAACGTCAGACGTTGCCTCTAATTCCATTTCTACGATAGCATATGTTGACGCAGGGTTTGGATACACTCCAAATCCTTTGAACGTTTGCTCCAAATCAGTAACTGAAGCAAGGTCATCAATATACGACTTACTCGCATTATCAATTTTTCCAGTTGGGTCCATCATCAAACCGATAATGTGGATGTTTTGTTCATCCCAATCCGCTGGAAGCGTGAATGAGTATGTTTTAGAGTGTGAGTCTCCGCTGTTCACTGTTGCTGGGAAACTTGTAGCGTCACCAGCAAACGAAGGCTCAAGAGCACGTGCTACGTGATCGTATACCATTTGAGCTGCTGGCACAGGGCTTGGCAAGTTCTCATAACCTCCCATTGGACCATTACTTCCACCTGCATACGCATTTGCCTGAGCGTAACCAGAACCCGTTCCTGTTACACCATCTTCTGTCAAAACAACTGCCAATTTATAGTCATCATTTGCTGCTGCCTGAAAATCAGCTGTAATTGTAACCTCTAATTCTCTTGTTGCAGCATCCCACGTTGAAGTCGTTGAAATCAAAGCTGTCGGCGCTGTTTGCAAACGATCAAAGAAATCATTTGTCATTGCTGAAGGGTCAACATCAGCAACGCGATCAACTAACGCGCTTGGATATCCTGAAATCAATCCTCCGATTGCTGCATCGTAATCAGCAACTACCATTGGATCACCATTGTGAACAGCAATTCCTGCCCAAAGTGGACCGTAATTCTGCTCGAAGCGCTCCATCCAAACTGTACCACGCGTACACCATGGACACCATGTTCCAGTTCCTTCTTCACTCACAACAATTTTTCCTGCCGCTGGAACCACTGGGTCGATAGCAATAGTAATTGCATCATCACTTGGATCATCATCTGCTCCTGCACCGTTCACGTTAGAAACAGTAGCAACAACATTCATACTTCCTGCAACTAATGGAATAGCTGTTGTGAAAGCAACATCCGTTGAGTTCGTTGAAGTCAAGTTTTGACCCGTTACGTTTTCCGTGTATTGACTTCCGTTGTAATCAACTGTTACATCGAAAGAAGTTATTGCGTTTGCTCCTGCGTTCACGACAGTTACTGTTGGCATTGCGTCAATTCCAACAATGTTACTTCCCATGTCAACACCTGAAACAGCTGCGTTATTATTCGGAAGAGTGTAAGGTTGGTGATCAAAACTTATGTCATCAATATAGAAATCACTCCCCTGAACTGGGTATATATCTGCCGATGCAATGGTATTTACCCCATTCGTCCACGTTCCGATTTCAACACCATCTACGTATGCTTTCCATAAGTTTAAGGTCAAATTAGCTTCGATTTTCACAGTAAACCAAGTCGCGTCCGTGTATGATCCAACAGCTAAGTTCGCTGTAATACCATCGTCAATAGAGATCATTCCTCCATCTGCGTTCAAGTTCATTGCCCATGTCTGACCAATCGTTGTTGTTGCCTGGAAATTGAAGTAAGCATTTCCTCCGGCGGCTACGTACATCGCGTTTTCGTAGGTGAAAATCCCATCCGTAAATTGTTGACCAAAATCAACAACAACATCTTGTGGCCCTCCATTGGCACCTGTTGACGAGAAGTGGATAGCGTTTGATCCTGAGTTTGCTTGCGCACTTGTTACCTGAACATCTTCTGCCCCTCCTACTGCACCAGACCACGTTGTCCAGTATGTTGGTGAAACCACGCCCATGTAATCTCCTACATTCAAAGCGTCAAAGTTTTCACTCATAATTTGTGATTGAGCTCCCATCGTCAGTAAAACAGCAGAAACCGCTAGTATAATTCTCTTCATAGTCATTAAATAAATAGATATGACTTAAAGATATACCTATTCTGATGATAGTAACCCTTCCAAAACAATCGACTTACCAGTATTCTTGAATTCTTATTATTTGATATATCGGAAATCCTGATTGTTTTTGATCTTCTTGAGTGAATGAACAATCAAACGAATGATATTTTCAACATCTTCCTTTCTACACATTTCAACTGTTGTATGCATGTAACGCAGAGGAAGTGAAATTAATGCACTTGGGACTCCTTCATTAGAATAGGCAAAAGCGTCTGTATCTGTTCCTGTAGAACGTGATGCGGCTGCACGTTGGAAAGGAATGTCATTCGCTTCAGCTTCACCAATAATCAATTTCAATAAATTGTTTTGAACCGCCGGACCGTAGGTTAAAACAGGACCATCTCCCGATTTCAAATCTCCCTGAACGATCTTATTGATTTGCGGTGTATTGGTATCATGACAAACATCTGTCACAATTGCCACGTCAGGTTTGATTTTTTCTGCAATCATTTGAGCTCCTCTCAATCCTATTTCCTCTTGAACAGCATTCACGACGTACAATCCGAATGGCAATTCAATCTTATCCTTTTTAAGAATACGAGCAACTTCAGCAATCATAAATCCTCCCATTCGGTTGTCGAGAGCTCTACCGCAGTAACGGTTTTTGTTCAGCGTAATGAATTCGTCTTCAAATGTCACAACACACCCAACATGCACCCCCATTTTCAACACCTCATCTTTTGTCGAACAACCACAGTCGAGGCAAATATTCTCAAGGCTAGGAGCTGGGTCATTTTTCCGTCTTGTATGAATTGCGGGCCAACCAAATACTGCTTTTACGATTCCCTTATCTGTATGAATATTTACGCGTTTCGACGGAGCGATCATGTGATCAGAGCCTCCATTTCTTCTCAGGTAAATGAATCCATCTTTCGTGATGTAATGTACAAACCACGCAATTTCATCAGCATGCGCTTCAATTACCACTTTGTATTTCGCCTCTGGGTTGATGACTCCAACCACGGATCCATAGTTATCTGTGAAATACTCATCAATGTATGGACTGATGTAGTCCAACCACATTTTTTGTCCAGGTGTTTCAAAACCTGTTGGAGATGCGTTATTCAGATATTCTTCTAGAAATTTTTGCGATTGTTTTGTGATAATTTTTTTCATAGTTGACTTTTCGACTTTTCACGAAGCTAATCATTTTTTTGGGTAAGATGGTGATTGAAAGATTCAACATTAACAGATTGAAAAGGGGCAGTTTGACTTCGCTCAGTGCGCCTCTTGAGTGTGTTAGAGCTTATCTCGCCAGCGTGACGTTTCCTGTTATGATCGATTCTAAATCATCGACGCATGTCACTTTCAGATAGTAATCGTACGTGTCTGGATCAAGTGGTTTCCCCCTGAATTCTCCATCCCATCCTTCCGATCGATCGAAGGACTCGAATACCAATTCACCCCATCGATCATATACACGGAAAACCATCTCTTTGATAAGATTTCCGCGGACGTAGAGAATATCATTCTCCTGATCTCCATTTGGCGTAAACATATTCGGAATGTAAACGAAAGGATCTCCACAGATGAAATCAAATGTTTTTACTAAAGTAGTATCCGATTTTGTACAAATACCATCTGTGACGCTTAACGTATATACAGTAGATTCTTCAACAACGGCCAATGTAGATTGAGCGTTTGGATCAGTCAGACCATCTGTAGGTGACCAAGAATAGGCATACCCATTCGGCTCTCCAATTAAAGTAACTGTTGATCCTACTGCGACCGTATATTCTGATGCACTGGCCTGAACAACACCGTTTGGAATATTCCCAACAAACACCTCAATTGAATCTTCCACGACGCACCCATTCGAACTTGAAGCCGTGACATAAACAAATTGCGTAACAAGCGGCTGAACGTTGATGGTACTTCCAACATTGCTGCCAACAACCACTGAATCTGGTGACCAAGTATATGTGAAAGTAATAGCAGGGTTGGTACTGGATGCCGTCAAAGAGGTGATGTCTCCAGCGCAAATGGAGTCATTCCCTGTCAAAAGCAGGGCTGATCCAATGAAATCTACGACGACACTATCTATCACTGAACAACCATTATTACTTGCCTCGACATAATAGGTTATCGGACCAGATGGAGTGATGTTCAACGTAGAATCCAAAACAGAGGTGTTCAGCGTATCAGTAAAGTTGATATTCGTTGACCAAATGAAGTTGTCGGCAGTTCCGTTAGTAAAAGCCGTTAAATTCAAAGGAATGGGTTGGCATAATTCCTGATCTACCGTGACGTCCAGTTCGAGGGAATCGTAGACATTAATGATCAACTGGGCGGTGTCTGTGAGCAAACAAATACTATCGGTTACCACGAGTAACACTTCATACACACCGGCCGTATCGTAAGTCACCGTTGGCTCGAAAATGGTCGAACTCGTTGTCCCATCACCAAAAATCCATTGGTAAGAATCCGAATCCGTTGAGAAATTGTCGAAGGTAACCGTGAATGGAGCACACCCAATTGTGTTATCCGCGGTGAATTCTGCGTCTGGAATTAACTCGAAATCGAATTTAAAAATGAGGTTGTTACAGTTATTTGCAAGATTGGAGTCGGAAAAAGCTCCGGGCGTCGTTGGGAAATCGCTCAAGCCAGGGCATCCTCCACAAACCGATTGATAAACCACGCCGTTCTTATCGAAACGTGAAGTTCCACCATCTACATGCTCTTGTGACGCGTTACCTCCGATGTAAGAACCATAAAGTGGGTCGGGACCGCCAAAATCTCGTTCAATGACTAACAAATAAAAGTCGAAGCCATTTGGTGATGTTCCTTGAAAAGCATCAGGAGTTACAGGCATTCCTCCAAGTGGTGTAGGTTGCAAGATATTTGCTCCCCAACCAGAAATGTACATGTTTCCACAGATGTCCACTAAAAAAGCAGCGGGCGAAATGTTAATATTTGGATTACCATTTCCGAAAACGGTAGAATTCAAAGGAATCGATAGTGTTGGATCTAATTTGATCACGAACTGACTACTTCCGGGATTTACGAAGGAAGTATTGATCACTGGGAAAGCGCCCCCTGTTGATTGCCCTAGAATAAATACATTGTCATTACGATCAATTTCCACAAAGAACGCTTGATCGTAATTTGCTGTTCCGAGATAACTTCCGTTGGTCAACACTGAACCATCCGTGCTCAGTTTTGTCACAAATCCATCTGTTTTACCACCATTATACATCGGCTGCCATCCACCTACCATCCCTGGGAGGTCATTCGAACTCGTCCCACCAGCAAAAACGATGTTAAAGGATGAATCGATCTTAACCGAATAACATGCATCATTTTCCGATCCGCCGAAATAACTTGACCATTGTAGCGCATCGAGATTCGAAGAAAGTTTGAAAATTACACCATCTTGCTGTCCCGCATTCGTTGCTTGGAAAGCATTGAGGGTTGGAAAATTTGTCGACCTTGTGCAGGATGCAACGATACAATTCCCAATTGAATCCAACATGATCTCACCTCGAAACTGATCACCGTAATTTGTCGTTAACGAGTCATACGCTGCTGTGCTCGCATACGAACCTGAAGTAACTTTGTAATTCACTCCGTCATTTCCTGTGCCTCCCATGTATGTCGACCCGAGTAGGTTTTGTCCATTCGAACTAAATTTCGCGACGTAAATATCCGTCCCGTCATTATGAAAGTCGGTACCATTAGAGGTAATCAACAGGGATGTTCCTCCTTGAAAAGCAGACTGATATCCACCTTGAATCGGAAAATCATCCGCCGAAGTAACTCCGTAGAGGTATACGTTATTGGACTCGTCACAAATCAAACTATGAGCGGTTTCAGTTCCTGATACATCATCACCACCACCGATGAACGTCGTCCAAATCATGGTCGTTCCATCAGGAGAATATTTCGATATAAATGCATCCGTTGTTGTAACTCCGACATTGGGCACTGTGAAATTGGACGTTACATTGTACGCCAATGGGTCGGGAGTAGGGTATGAGTTTCCGTAGAGGATTCCAGCGGAGTAAGCTGTCTCATCGTAACCGTATGTAGCCGTCATTCCAAAATTATCCGTTACCGAACCACAATAAGTAGCAAACACAAGAACAGGGTCAATAATGAGTGGAGCGTACTGCTTAAACTCGCCTAATTGAAACTCTACACGATCGTCGATGATGACAAAATCGCATTCGACATCCACTATTTTCCCATTGACAATTTGATATGCATATGGTTTTTTTTCAATGATATCTCCGAGCAACGTTGTTATGACCAAATCTCCATTCTCAGCAATACGGACAGACTTTTGTCCTGCATATTCTAATGAAATAACTGATGGGTCAACTCCAGCGGAAACATGAAATTCATACTTTAATTGTTCGCGTTGCTCAATCAATTTTAAATCGATTCCATCATAGAAATCTTCGAGAGTTGCTTCACCAAATCCGTGAACATCCGAAGTCCACTTCGATTCATCATTTCCGATAAAATAATTGTAATAGACATCTGTAGGATGTTCTTTTTTGATAGAAGTTACTTCGTTCGCCCCTACAAAGTTCAAATGCAAAAGTGTTTGAGGATATTCTGTTACATCTTTTGCGCCTTGTGGGTTGGCATGATATGCTTGTAATCGAGAAAAATCTTGTAAATGAAACATCATTTTCCCCTGCTCAACCCATAAATTCCCTCCCTCAAACTTTGTCTTGAAAAGCACGTCTTCGCCCCACTGGCCTTTGTTCTCGATGAATGAGTGTTGAATGGAATGATGGTGATGTACTTCCTGAGCTGTTCCGAAAATCGAAATCAACAAAAAGCAAAAAAACAACTGAACACTTTTTCTCATCACAACAAAGATATTTCAGGATAATTCTCCAAGATAATTATTTAAAGCTAAGACGACAAAAATCGACTAGAAGTTTCACGAAAACAGTACTTTTGATTAGATCGGAAATTATGGCAAATCGAATAACATCTTTATTTAACATCGACTACCCAATTATTCAGGCTGGAATGATCTGGTGTTCAGGCTGGGAACTGGCATCAGCAGTGTCGAACGCGGGTGGATTGGGAATCATTGGTTCTGGATCCATGTATCCCGAAATATTGGAAGAACACGTTCAAAAATGTAAGGCAGCAACGGACAAACCCTTCGCCGTGAATTTGCCCATGCTTTATCCAGATATTGATAAGCACATCGAGACCATCATCAAATACGAAGTTCCGATTGTTTTCACTTCTGCGGGGAATCCAAAAACTTGGACGCAGCATTTAAAAGATCACGGAATTACGGTGGTGCACGTGGTTTCTAGTTTGAAATTCGCCTTGAAAGCACAAGCCGCGGGAGTAGATGCTGTTGTGGCGGAAGGCTTCGAAGCTGGTGGACATAATGGACGGGATGAAACAACGACGCTTTGCCTCATTCCTATGGTGGCAAAAGAACTGGAAATTCCACTTATTGCTGCTGGCGGAATCGGAACGGGACGCACAATGTTAGCCGCGATGAACCTAGGAGCAGATGCCGTTCAAGTTGGTAGTCGCTTTGTAGCGTCTCTTGAATCGAGTGCTCATCAAAGTTTCAAAGAAACAGTGGTTGAAGCAAAAGAAGGAGCCACTCAACTTACGCTAAAAGAGCTAACTCCTGTTCGATTGATCAAAAATCCATTCTACAACCAAGTCCATGAAGCCTATGAAAATGGAGCTTCTCCTGAAGAGTTGAAAACGCTCTTAGGTCGAGGACGCGCAAAAAAAGGAATGTTCGAAGGAGATCTCACGGATGGTGAACTCGAAATCGGACAAATTTCAGGAATAATCGATTCGATACTTCCTGCGAAAGAAATTGTAGCAGAAATACTTTCAGAATACTCATCGGCACTGCAAGAACAAAGCAGTCCAAAATTTAAATTTTAATGATTCAATTTGATCGATTTAAGCTCGACAATGGATTAAAAGTTCTTTTCCATAAGGACGCCACTACGCCGATGGCAGTAGTAAATATCCTATACAATGTCGGGGCTCGCGATGAATCCGAAGATAAAACGGGATTTGCCCATCTGTTCGAACATTTGATGTTCGGCGGATCGATAAATATACCAGAATTCGATACTCCACTTCAGCTCGCTGGCGGTGAAAACAACGCATTCACTTCTAACGATATCACCAACTATTATGATGTGTTACCCGCAAACAACATTGAAACGGCTTTGTGGTTGGAAAGTGATCGAATGCTTTCTTTAGCATTTACTCCGAAAAGTCTGGAGGTACAACGATCCGTAGTAATTGAGGAATTCAAACAACGTTATTTGAATCAACCTTATGGTGATGTTTGGTTACAATTGCGTCCTGAAGTCTACAAAACTCACCCGTACAAGTGGGCCACGATTGGAAAAGAAATCAAGCACATTGAAGACGCTACAATGGAAGATGTAAAAGGCTTCTTCAACAAATTTTATCATCCTGCGAATGCGATCATGTGTATCGCTGGAAATATGGAACTGGATGAAGTCAAGCGCATGGTTACCAAGTGGTTTGGAGATATTCCTGCAGGCGAGATTCACCACCGAAATCTTCCACAAGAGCCTCGACAAACTGAATTCCGCCAAAAAACCATAGAACGGGCCGTACCTTCTGATGCTTTCTATTATGCATTTAGAATGGAAGATCGCTTGCACCCTGATTATCTCGTTTACGATACCTTGTCAGATGTTTTGGGCCGAGATAAGTCTTCTCGTTTGTACAAATCACTCAAGAAAGAACAAGGCTTAGTGACAAATGTGAGCGCCTACGTCACTGGATCCATTGACAGTGGATTGCTCATCATTTCAGGGAAGTTGAGCGAAGGAGTAACATTCGAACAATTAGACGAGGCATTCTGGAAAGAAATGGATACGCTTTTGAGCGAAAAAGTTTCTGAGGAAGAATTGAATCGTATTATGGTGAAAATCCGCACGTCGAATGAATTCCAGCATCAAGCCGTATTAAATAGAGCCATGGCACTATGCATGAACGAATTGCTCGGTGATGCCGACATGATTAATCATGAATCTGAGAAATATGCTTCAATTACACCTGACGATCTTCAGCGTGTCGCTACCTCAACATTTATTAAATCGAACTGCACATTACTAAACGTAAAAGCCAGCCATGCCGAATAGAAATTTACAACCCGAATTGGTGGCAATCGACGCGATTGACTTTGTAGCACCAAAAAAATATGACCTCTCTCCGACTGTGCCATTGTATCACATGAAGGAAGTGCAAAATGAAACTTCACGTTTTGACTTGTATTTCGATGCTGGAAATTGTCGTGCAACAAATGGTCTTCCTGGTTTCACCAATGGACTCTTGCTTTCTGGAACACCAACAAAAACATCCGTTCAAATTCAGGAAGAAATCAATTCTTTAGGAGGATTTTTGGAGTCTGGTGTTTCCGTTGAAAATGCTGTCGTTTCCATGTATTGTCTGCGCGAGAATATGGAAAGTATACTCAATACGATTCTCGATGGAATCCAACACGCAGATTTTCAAGAAGATGAGATCAAAGAATTGAGCGCTGATCGCAAACAAAAGTGGCGCATCAATCAAGAAAAAGTTTCAACGAAAGCTCAACAGAAATTCAGAGCAAAATTATTCGCGAGTAACCCGCGATATGCATTCACCTTGCAAGAGGAAGATTTCGATACTATTCAACAATCTGCTCTAAAAGAATTCCATGCAAAACATTACTTGAAAGGCCTAACGAAGGTGGTCATTGTTGGTAATTTTGAAGAAGAAGTAATTCTCAAAATGGCCAACTGTTTTCAACCATTCCTTTCTGAGGAGTTAGGTGATTTTGACGCGACGGTTCAACATGAAGCTGGAATCACAACGATTGAGAAAGAAGGCGCACTTCAAACTGCCATTCGAGCAGGAAGAATACTCTTCAACAAGAACCATCCAGACTATTTGGACTTCCTGTTTCTAAACACCATTCTTGGTGATTATTTCGGGAGTCGATTGATGACAAATATTCGTGAGGACAAAGGTTATACTTACGGAATCGGTTCGATGATTGCCGAATTGGATGGGACCGGGTACTTCTTGATGGCAACTGAAGTTGGTGAAGAAGTTAAGGACGCAACCTTGAAAGAGATTCAGTTTGAATTGAATCGATTACAAACGGAGCTCGTGCCTGAAGATGAAATGCAATTGGTAAGAAATTATTCGCTCGGTCAGCTCCTTAAAAGCGCAGACGGTGCTTATGCTATGACGGACTTGTTTTTGAGTGCTGAGATGAATGGGAAATCGTTAGATTTTTACAATGAAGCAATTAAAGCTATTCATGCGATCACACCAGGACGCATTCAAGAATTGGCGAAGAAGTATTTGAACTGGGAGGACATGGCAGTTGTGGCGGTTGGGTGATTCGATTGTCCGATGATCCGATGATCCAATGATCCAATGATCCAATGATTAGCGAAAATGAATGAGGGATTGGTGTAAACATAGCTTTGGATACGTGAATTTTGATGATGAATTCATGTATTTCACGAGTACGGGGAACTGGTCTGATGTTCTTGATCTTGGGGAATTCAACGAAAAAACCAATCGAAGATCCAGCTCGTCAGAAAAGTATAAAACGATGAGCTACATGGGCGTGGCTGGCGTTTTATTGGTTGTTGTTCTTTGGGTAATGGGTATTGGAAGCTTAAGTATAAGTGGAATCATTGGGATTGCCTTGTTAGCTTACTCCGCTTATCATTACATGGCGCCGGGTTTAACGGGAGAATTTAAAATTCCTTATTCGGAAATATCGAATATTGAGCTGATCGATTCAACCATCAAAATCACGTTTCTCGATGTGAATCACGAAGAAAAAATACAAGAGGTATCCAGTTTGAATGAAAAAGGTGTCAACCTGTTCTTATCGGTATCAATCCCAGTTTAAGTTCACACTACAAATTCTTTCTCAAAAACTTGGTCCGAAATTCGCAACTAAATCTCAAAAGTCTCGTCTCCATACTACGTATGGGTATTTTTCGTTATACGACTATGAATCGTGTTTTGCTCCTTTTCTTGCTCCTCATTTCTTTCTCATTTCGAGGAAATGCGACGCACGTTTTAGGAGGAGATATTACTTGGCAATGCCAGGGAGGCGATTATGTATTTCAACTTGTGTTTTATCGCGATTGTAATGGAGGAATTGTAAATCCTGTCAGCGAGACAATTGACGTTTGGGGACATCCAACGCTAACAGCTGTAACACTGAACTTTCAATCACGAACAGACATTTCCCCATTGTGTACGCAAGTCCCTGGAGGCCCACCCGCTTTGGATTGCGGAACTGGACAAGGCGGAGGTAACGGAGTTGGAGCCATTGAAAAGATCGTTTATGTAAGCGACCCTGTGACAATTTCTGGGACGCCACCAGCTACGGGCTGGGTATTCACGTATCAGAATTTTGCCCGAAACGGGAACATTGTCAACCTTATTGATCCCGACCAAAAAGGAATCACCTTGACTTCCAAAATGTATGAGGTGGCCAATAGTCCTGGCGGATGTGTGGACAACTCGCCTCAATTTTTGCAAGACCCGTACTTCGTGAGTTGTGCAGGAGATCCATACACGTACAATATGAATGCGATTGATCCGGATTTGGATTCTCTTCACATTTCCTTTGGAACCCCACTCGATCATTTCCCTTCACAAACCTATACTCCTCCAGGTATTCCAGCCGAACTTCTTTACGAAAATGGATTTTCTGCCACTTCCCCTACTCCGGGTGTTACCTTAAATGCAGGAAATATCCCAGCACAACTAAACCCAAACTCTGGAGAATTAACTTTCCTGTCAAATAATGCCGGAAGTTATGCCATAAAGATCGTAGCGAGATCGTATAGAAATGGGATACTGATCGCAGAAGTGGATCGAGAGATTCAGGTAATCGTATCCAACTGTAATGGAACAAATTCTCCTCCTCAGATCACAGGACCTTTTGGAGGCTCGTTCGTGACAACTATTAACGCGGGAGATCTCGTGAACTTCACGTTGAACTCGACAGATGTAGAATTGCTGCAGGATGGTTCACCTCAAAGTAATCATTTGTCCGCCTCAGGATTCATGTTTGGATCTAACTTAACTAGCAATGCCGGATGTGCATCTGGACCTTGTGCAACCTTAAATACAAACCCACTGATTACAGGAGTTCAAGGCGTATCCACTGATTTTAGTTGGCAAACAGATTGTTCTCATCTCGTTACTACATTCAACGGAACAGAAGACGTTGTTCCTTTCCATTTCGTATTCAAAGTTCAGGATGATTACTGTCCCGTTCCCAAGGTTTCATACGCAACCGTTACGATCAATGTCATCAATCCTGGAATTATTCAAGCAACAGAGATTAACTGTATACAATCGGATGCTTCGGGAGATGTGACGCTCACATGGAATCAAGTAGCAGATCCAACTGGAACGTTTGATTCCTATCAGATTTTTACTGTTGAAAATGGATTGGTTGGTACGGTTCCAGCTATCGGAACGACGACCTTCACAGACCCAGGAGTTGGACAACAATTTCACTATTATGTAGCTGTTGCTTCAGGTTGTGATGGAAATTCGTTGTCTTATAGCGACACCGTATCAAATATATACCTCGATTTAATCAACCCGACGAATGGAACGGCAGTTCTTCAGTGGAACGATCCAACGGACCCGGCTTTAGCGGGAATGAATGATTACTATCACATCTACCGAGAGTTTCCTGCTGGAACTTGGACCTTATACGATAGCCTTCCTTATGGAACGAACTCATATATTGACACAATTGATATTTGTGATATCTTTTTAAATTATCAGATTGTTCTACCGAATCAACCATGTGATTTCACTTCGAATATTGCTGGAGATCAGTTTGAGGACATGATTACTCCTGACATCCCTGTCATCAGTTCGGTAACAGTGGACACACTGACTGGAGGAGTTACGATTTCCTGGAATCAAAACGCACAGGTTGACACGTATGGATATGTGATTTACACATTGAATTCGAGTGGGATTATCGTAGAGTTAGATACTGTTTGGGGATTACCCAATACGACCTATACTCATTTTCCGAACACGGATAACGGCGCGCTCACCTATTCGGTAGCTGCGTTTGATTCTTGTTTCACTGTTGCAGTGCCTCCAACGTATCAAACTTCTGCCAAGGCACCCATTCACACATCTATATTTGTGACTCCATCTCTTGATATCTGTGCACGGGAAGTAACGATAAATTGGACAGGATATGTTGGATGGGCGAATGTCGATAGCTACGAAGTTTTTGCTCAATGGACTGGTCAACCGTGGATGAGTTTTGGTACAACGACTGGAACTAGCTTCAACCTTCCAATTTTGGATGGACAAAACTATTGCTTTGCGGTTAAAGCGGTAAGTTCAGATGGACAAGAAAGTTTCTCGAACGTTTCGTGCATTTTCACCTCGTCTCCCAGTCAACCGAATTACAATTATTTGCAAGTGGCAACTGTTGATGCGGAAGAAGTCCTACTGAGACAACATATTGATAATTCTGCCCCAATCACAGAGATGGCCATTGAACGAAAAATCGGTACTGACCCGTTTGAAGAAATTGCGCGAATTCCGGTTAACTCAGGAGCACTAACTTATACCGATCAAGATGTGGATGTTCAATCTGAATCGTACGTATATCGAATGAGAGTGATAGACAGCTGTTCCAACGAAGGCGGGGTTTCCAATGAGGCGGAAACCATTCTTTTGCGTGTTCAGTTTGATGACTTGTCGAAAATATCCTACTTAAACTGGAATGCCTACAGACAATTTAACGGCTCAGTCATCGCCTACAACGTCTACAGAGGAATTGACGGTGTATTCGGCAGTTCGCCTATCGCTAGCTTAGGAAGCAATGAGTTATCATTTGAAGATGACATGAATTCCATCATCTCATCAGGTCAAATTTGCTACTTCGTTGAAGCCATTGAAGCCACTAACGTCTATAATTTCAGTGAAATTAGTCGATCAAATGAAGTATGTCTCGTTCTTCCTCCTTTGATTTATATTCCAAATGCATTCATGCCAGATGGAATAAACAAGGTATTCAAACCGATTATTTCTGATTTTGATGCTTCGGACTACGAGTTTGTCATATTGAATCGTTGGGGACAGACCTTGTTTCAAACGAATGCGTACGATGAAGGATGGAACGGTGTAACTCAATCCTCTGGTAAGGAAGCCAATGGTGGCTCATATGTTTATATCGTCAGCGTGAAAGATGCGAATGGCGTCGAGACATTGGTACACGGGCACGTCAACTTGTTGCGGTAAGGATAGACAAAATGTACAGATATCCTTGACTGATAAGTATGGCGAATCCAAAACTGAGGAGTGTCCCTATTAAGATGTATTCGGTTAAATTTCTGTCTTCCGTATTGGATAAATCTCCGAAGCGAAACACTGATTTGGCGGCCAATAGAAAGCCTATCCCATCCCAGTAATCGATTACTATAAATCCGAAGATGAAAAGTCTTTCAAGCATACCGATGTATGTTCCAGCGTTCTTCAAGGTTTTTTTCTCCTTTGGCTTCCATTTGGAGATCAGCACTTTCATGCATATTGATGAAAAGGAAGTTATACTGAGAATGGCGATCATCAATAAAATGAACGGTGGCGTTAAGATGTTATCAAACGTGAGGTCTATCGGTGCATACGCATAGGACACGCAGATTATAACACACAGATGAAGTAATTGATCAACAAAAAATAGGCCTCGTTCGTTCTTTTCATTTAGTAGGTAGAGTTTTGCTAAATCAATTGTGAAATGCGATATCAAAATAATGACAATTCCCCATGCATACTGTAAATCAAGACCAAGTAATAGGACCAGTGCAATTGCATGAACCAGTATATGCCAGTACAGGTAAGGTGATTTCAACTTTAATTTACGCTTACTTTTATCCCACTTATTCGGTTGTAAGGTAAAATCGCCGATGAGGTGCGCTAATAGCAGTTTGAGGGTTAGGACAAGCATTTTTTCGAAATTTC